>NZ_JALAAI010000012.1:0-49201 GCF_052785085.1 Candidatus Electrothrix sp. | reverse complement strand
TTATCTATTTTTCGCAACTCTTCTCTGGATAGGTGCATGCGAACTCAGAACGTGGATAGATCTCGTAAAAAACGTTGTGACCCTTAAACTATCGTGATCTTCTTTTTTTGTCCAATCTTTTTTTGTGTGGAATGAGGGGGGTGAACGGTTACATCCGAACAATAACTTCCTCCTCCCCATTCTCTAAGTCAATCCAACGTAAGGGTATAGTTCCATCTCCGAATGATGTAGCGCCCCATGTATAGGTATCAGTCATTAAATGTCTACCATCAGCGTGAACTGTTGGGTGACCAGTTCCTATTGCATCTGGTAACATTGTATGCAAGTTGCTCCCGTCCGCATTGACTGCGACAAAACGCATACCATCCCTGTCAATGTTCAAATTCATAGAGATTCGCCTTCCATCAGGGAACCATGTAGCATGATGTCCTCCTTTTTCCCACTGATCAGGGCCAACAGCACAATGTTTTTCTTTCCCGTCAAGGCTCATTGTGATCCAGGCGAAACGTATTGCTGAAAAATTTGCATGAAACATATTATCATTAGGGTTATCAGAGACGGGAAACCATCTCAAACTTAACATAACTTTATCACCTTGGGGATTAAATTTACAGTGAAAACCATAAATCTCCTGTTGGTCAAAATCAGAAATACCCCATGAATGAGAGAAGTCTGCTAATAAATCAGCTATATTAACCAATAAATGTTTCTTGCCAGTAGCTGTGTCAGTCAAATAAAAACCATCCGTTTTTGAGGGGCCTATATTACGTTTTACTGTACCATTATTAGGTAAACATACACTGTAACCGACCTGAGTCTTGGTCATAGTCGTCAAATTTGCTGATAGAAGCCATCGTCCATCAGGGGAAACATGATAGACTGTTCCCTCCATTTTATAGCGTTTCCCGGTTAACGGATTAATTTTCCAAGCAAAAGGATGCCAAATGTTTGTATCAACATCATTAAAAAAAAGTTCGTGATCGCTTGCCCCCCAGTTTATGTTTGCACCCATCTGTGCCCCCCAACCACAAGTTTCCGCAATGAAGTTCGTTTCTCCGCTTTCCAAATCTACAATACAAATCTTCCCCAATTCACCCGGGTCCGGTAATCGGTCTTCAATAGGCAGTTGGAAAGCGGCAAGATATCTTCCTGAAGGGCTAATAGGGGATGTATCGAAAAAACGGTGAATACATCCGGGATGATCAGGTGTGACGCACCACACAGGAACTTTCGGGTTAAAATCTAGGTATCTTGGAAAATTTCTATTCATAATAATATGTTTTTATTCTAATAATTGGGCATACAATAAAGTCGCTTACCACCCAAATATTCTGTTCTCTCCGCTCAATCAGATTGCATGCGGCGATTAAGTTGATATTCATAGAGCGAGGGAACCGCAATATCACGGCGACCGAACCCTTCAGTGTACGCATTTGGACCGTATTTAAACATCAAGGTTGCATCACTCGAAAGCCCTATCAAATATGCATTTGGCCCATCATTAATAGGAGTACCCAGAACAGGAACCTGTCCTGCAGGAATGAATCTCAAATTCCAAGCTGTATTGAAAGCTCCATGCGCCGGGCTCATTGAACTTGCTCCACCATGGTGCCAGAGATGACGTACTTCTCCTCTGACATCAAGATCGTCCAATAGATTTTGATGGTTCATCCCGTTATGCTGATCAAAGGTAACGTCTCTCACCATTCCATGTGTATATACTACCGTCCTGGCATCCGTATTAAAGCTTAAGGAGTGACAAGAACGATTATCTGATTGAAAATCACGAAACAAAATTTGATCAGAATCAGTTGCCATTAAAGAATAGTGCCCTCCTCGCCCATTGACAATAACATTACTAACAGTGACATTTTTACTGTTCTCTATAAGAATACCTGAATCAACATTAGTTATTTTGACATCATCTATCCAGCAATTTAACGCATCATTTAAATAGATAGCATTATAACCATGTTCAACATGATGACCTGCATAATTAACCTTTGGAAACTCAATAGCAATACCTTCGACTCCTATAGTCGAAAACCAATTCACTGTTTTTAACTCGCAATGCCATCCCTCTTGAATGTCATGATTTAGTGGTTCCTTAAAAGTTACACTATTGCCAGAAACGCTTTGAACGGTAACACTCTGACGCACTTCAGGGTCCTCAGAGAGACTGGCACCATACCCTTCGGGAAGATCAGAAGCGGTGCAATCAAAAATATGGTCATATAGAGGATTAGCCGACGAATTATCATAATACCTCAACTGGACTACTTGACTCGGTATCAAATTGGATGCGTCATCTACTAATATGGTATGTCCACCTCGGCTTGCTGTTCCGGTAGTTCGTGTAGCAGTACCCGTTGCACCGCTATCTCCGTGTGCCTTTGGGCTCCCCACCCAAATGACTCCACCCGACCAAGAAAATGGTGAATACAGTTCACCATGGCTCGTCTTTCGGTTGGAAGAAATTATCTGTTGCTCAATATCCTGTATCAATGGTGGCTTTGTCATAGCCTTCATTGGTTTTGAAGGAGCAATAATTGTACCTCCGTCATGACTTCCTGCTCCTCGAAAAATAAAATTTTTCCTCTGTATTATCAAAATATCACTGATGACAAATTTTCCGGCAGGAAAGGCAAGTATTACCGATCCCGCTACTTTCTCAGCTGCAGCAATGGCATTTTTGATCGCTGCTGTATCGTCAGTTTCATCATTAGGAGTTGCTCCATAATCAAGTACATTAACTACTGTCCAGCCGTCACCGGTCGGTAACACCTCTTCACCGTTACGATATCCGGCATAGCTGAAATCAGGGAGATACATATTTCCAGCTTCAGCTTGAGCAAGTAATTTAGGTGTCCAGTTAGTATCGCCAGTACTAGGTGAATTCCCCGGTATAATGAAGTTATTAGTTTTAGCAGGAAGAAGGGTAACGGGTAATTCAGATCCGGTTACTGTAGTTCCATAATCCACTATTCGCATATCAGCTAATTGAATTGTCTGCGGATAGTACCCAAGGGAAAAGCGAAAGCGCACTTCCCCAATCCCAAAGGTTGTATCGTCTCCATCTGATGGTGCGGGAACATAAACTTCTGATCGCATTCCACGCCAAACCTGGACGGTCAAAGGTATATAATATCTCTTCCAACTCGTCCCTATATCCTGAGGCCAAGTTACATACTCTGTCCATGGGTCGCTATCATGCTGTAGTAAAAATTCCAGGTGTCCAGAAGAGCCGCCCGGTGCAGGTGAGATTGTCCTGGCATAAAATGATGCCAAAATAACATCATTTTCATGCAGCTGAATAGGAGAGTCAATCGTCATATTGACTCGGGAATCTGAAGAAGGTTCTGTGGTTATCTTGATCTGTACAGCTTCCGTAAACGGTTGCCCTGAAACTGATACTATACTATACTCAGCATTATCATTATAATCCTTTTGGCTAAAATCATTAAAGTGATCAGCAATAACAGTCCCCACCGGTAGATTCGCATATTTTGTTTCATTAGAGAGTTCAGGCGTACCACCATTGTCGTCATTCAATATCAACGCTTCCCCAACACTATTTACAATAGTCGCATTAACAGGTTGCTCAAGTGTAACTAAAAAAAGCTCATCTTCTTCTGCTTCAGTATCGCTTTTCACAGTGACGACTATATCCTGTTGCAGACTTTCTCCTTTTTTAAAGGTTAACACTCCGCTATTCGTTGTATAATCTTCTCCCGCTGTAGCTTGGGCTTCACTCGTTCCTGTTGCATCCGATGTCGACCACTTTACTGTTATATCGCTATTTTTACGAGGATTCGCTGAGCAGGATACAGTCAACTTGAGGGTTGTATTTCCTTCATCCCCTTCTGTCACCGAACCGTTGCTGATAGAAATTTCATTTGTCTTATCATTCTTAACCGCAGGGGGATTTCCTTCTGTCACGTTCTGAGTTTCATCTTGTTTATTTTCTTTATCTTTCTTACATCCTGTCGAAACAATGACTGACAGTATTAAAAAAAGCAAAATCAATAATCTATTTAAATTTATAATCATCTGGTATCGCTTCATCTTATGGTCTCCTGACAGATAATGCATTCTATTTTTCTTCTCGTTATGAGGCGTATTTTCAACAGAGCAAGCCGAAAATGTCATATCCTTCTAACAAACAATAATAGCATACCACTTTGCCGTATAAAAAACATTTTTTATTCCGAAGTTTCCAGGAAGGATATAAAAATTATGTCGGTTTGGGAACGCTAATAATCCCAGGGCAGCTGAGAAAAAGTTTCTCAGGCTCCTCCTTAAACTCCTCCCAAAAAGGAAAGGTTCTGCATTGCTCTGGCCGCTGCTGATAAATGGTGCAGTAATGATCAACAGGGTCAAGGAAGCAGCAGAAGTGTTCATTATTAATGATTCTTTCCTGAAGAGATAATCCTCCCGTGACTTGCCGAACATATTGGCGGGCAAATTCCTTTGGAGATAATCCCTTTGCATTCGCCATGTTTCCCAATTCCTCCATGTTGATCCGAATATACCCTTGTTGGCCCCGGCAGCATTTTCCTCCGCAGGATTTACAGGCATCACTCTTGAAAAAATAGGGATAGTCGTTATGGTATTGGAGATTCTTTGCTGGCATGGAAGACGAAATGGTTTCTGCTGGAGATTGCTCTCTGATAAGTAGTTTTAGCGAGCTGTTTTCAGGATCATTATTGCCCGCAAGAAGAAGCTGAAATGCTATAACACGGATGAGAAAATACTGTCAACGATTTTTGGACGTAGCAGAAAGAAAAGGCTGAACAAGAATGAGTTCGTGACAGGAAGAAGCGAATTCTGTATATGAAATTCTGGAGTATGTATTCTATGTCTCTCTTACCAACCCTTGCCCAACCTTTTTGGTTGTTGATTGGCTTGATTGCCTGCCTTGCGTTCCTTGCTTTTTCGTTTTTTACTACCAGACGGAGAAAGAATGAGCTGGGAAAATTTGTTGCTCCCAAGCTGTTAGCTGGCCTGACTAATAATGTTTCCTCTTCTCGTCGTCGATGGAAAAATATGCTTTTTGTTGGTGGTATGGCCTGTTTGTTTTTTGCTCTGGCCAGACCCCAATACGGTGAGCGTTGGATTGAGGTACGACGTAAAGGAATTGATATTCTTATCGGGGTAGATGTGTCCAATTCCATGCTTGCTCAGGATATTAAACCCAGTCGCTTGGGGCGGGCAAAACTCGCTATCCGGGATTTTGTCGCCCAACTGGAAGGTGATCGGGTAGGGCTGTTGCCCTTTGCTGGTACGGCCTTTCTCATGTGTCCTCTGACGACAGATTATGAGGCTTTTAATGCTTCGCTGACGACTCTGGATGCAGGGAGTATTCCTAAAGGGGGAACAGATATCGGGTTGGCCATCAGGCAGGGCGGGGAGGTCTTGTCCAATGAGGCCAATCATAAGATTTTTGTCTTGGTCACTGATGGTGAAGATCTGAGTGAAGAGGCTTTGAAAGCTGCTGAACAGGCCAAAGAACAGAATATGACCGTGTACACCATTGGCGTGGGGACACCTGAAGGTGAGTTGATACCGGTTTCTCAAGGACAGGAGGGAGGATTTATACAGGATAAACAGGGGAATTTTATTACCTCCAGGTTGGATGAGCAAACCCTGACCGCACTTGCTGAGACGACAGGTGGTCTTTATGTTCCATTAGGTAATATGGGGCAAGGATTTGATACTATTTATCAAGAGAAACTGGCCCTGATCCCGAAAGAGGAGCATGGACAACGGCGTCGAAAGATTCCCATTGAGCGTTTTCCCTGGCCCTTGGGTGTTGCTGTATTATTGTTGAGCATGGATTTCCTTATCACCGGGAGGCGGAGTGGTCGCTCCTTGGGACTGCCCTTTGTCAAAACCGCTGGCAGGCGAAAGAAGCGGGTTGCATTGACAGTTATTTTTATGATAACACTCAGTGGGTTGAGTAGCTTCATTATGCAGCAAGCACAAGCTTCTCAAGGGGAAGAACTTTTTAAGTCCGGGGATTATGCCGGGGCAGAGTCCTATTATCAGCAAGCTTTGAAAGAAGAGAACACCGACCCAGCCTTATACTTTAATCTCGGAGGGAGCCTGTATCGTCAGCAGAAATATGACCAAGCTGCTGCTGCCTTTACCCAGGCTCTGAGCAGTGATGACCTTTCACTTCAGGCCCAGAGCTATTATAATCGGGGGAATAGTCAGTTTTTTTTGGGGGCAGCAAGTGCGGCAGAAGATCAGGAGCAGGCCCTGAAACAATGGAATGCGGCAAAGAAATCTTTTGAGGCAGCTCTGAAACTGGAACCAGAGGATAAGGCTGCTGCGCATAATCTGGAAATGGTCACCAAGAAGCTGGAACAGCTCAAAGAAAAGATGCGTCAGTCCGGGAAACAGTGCGATAATCCCCAGGAAGGAGAGAACGGAGACCAGCAACAGGATCAGCAAAAAGATCAGCAAAAGGACCAGGAAAAGAAGCGTCAGGATGAGCCGGGGGAGCAGGGAGAGCAGAATAAGGAGGAACAGAGCAACAGCCAGTCAGAGCAAGGAGATCAGCAATCCCAGCAGCCTTCAGATCAAGAAAAACAAGAGGGGCAGGAGGAACAGGAGGATCAAAA
Organism: Candidatus Electrothrix sp.; assembly: GCF_052785085.1. Taxonomy (NCBI): domain Bacteria; kingdom Pseudomonadati; phylum Thermodesulfobacteriota; class Desulfobulbia; order Desulfobulbales; family Desulfobulbaceae; genus Candidatus Electrothrix; species Candidatus Electrothrix sp. The sequence goes on along the minus strand of NZ_JALAAI010000012.1, from coordinate 42,575 downwards.
CAGCCCGGCAAAGGAGCAAGAGGCTGATACGCAGGAACAGGAAAAACAGCCCACTTCTGAACAGGGACAAGAAGATCAGGAGCAGGCAGAAAAGCAAAAGGCTGTGTCTGAACCAGCTGAACCGGAAAAAGAGGAAGCTCCTACCGCAGAAGAGATTCAGCAAGCAGCTGCCCAGCAAGAAGAGCAGGAGGAGCCGGGAGAGGAACAGCAGCAGCTGAGTGCTGAGGATATGGAGCGGAGAATAATGGGTAAAATGACTGAGCAAGAGGCAAAGAATCTGCTCAACAGCCTCAAGGATGAGCAGGGGGAACTCAACTTCATCCCGCAGGGTATGGGGAATAATGAATCAGTGGATAAAGATTGGTGATGCGAGGAATGATGACCTTATTTTCTTTGTATAGTCGAAGATATATGCGGAACTGGCTCGTGGTTGCCTTGCTCTGCGCTGTTTTTTTTCCTGCGATAGCCTTGGCAGCAGAGATTCAGGTGGAGGCAACGCTGCAACCTGGAAAATTTTCTAAAGATCAGGCAGCCCGATTTATTGTCACCGTGATCGGGGCCCGGTCAGCAGAACCGGATATGCCTGTGGCCCAGGGGCTTCATTTTACCTATCAGGGCCAGAGCAGCCAGACTTCCTGGGTAAACGGCAATATAACGTCCTCAATCTCGTATAATTTTCTGGTACAGGCAGATAAAGCTGGCGATTTCACCATTGCCCCGGTCAAGGTGAGTATCGACGGCAAGACCTACACCAGCAAACCTGTACAGTGTACAGTACTGCCAGCGCAGAACTCTGGTCAAGCCGGTGGTAATTCTTCCAGGTCCGGTACCACTGGTGTTCCTCTTGGTGCTGATGAAAGTAAGAAGATTGGTTTTCTGCGGATTATGCCGGAAACCGAGCGTATGTACTCGGGCCAGGTGGTGCCCTTTACATTGAAAGCCTATTTTACCCCAGGACGGCGAGTTACGCTCAAGTCTACACCACGTCTGAGTGGAGAAAATTTTCTCCTTCAATCGCTGGATGAAGAACCGCAACAGCAACAAGAACAGGTGAATGGCACTGTGTATACCGCTTTGACCTGGCAGGGAACCCTGGCTGCGGTCAAGGAAGGGAGTTTTCCTTTGATCATGGAAATGGATGCTGAGGTACTGGTTCGTTCTCGCTCTCGCAGAGATCCTTTTGGTTCCTCGCTGTTAGATGATCCTTTCTTTTCGGGTATTTTGGGCAACTATTCCCGACGTGATATTACGCTGATCAGCAAGGAACAAGAGATGACAGTGCTGGATTTGCCAACAGAAAACCAACCTGATAATTTCAGTGGTGCCATTGGTACCTTTAGTCTGGCTGTGGCTGCTTCGCCGCTGGACGGTAAGGCAGGTGATCCGATCACCGTGAAGATGCAGCTTGAGGGCAAGGGTAATTTTGCTCTGGTTCAGGCCCCGGACCTAAAGGAAAAGGCAGGCTGGAAGGTTTATCCGGCTTCAGGAACTGTGCAGGATCTGGGCGCAGGTAAAGGTATAAAGACCTTTGAACAGGCCCTTATCCCGAAACAACAGGGAATAACCGCTGTCCCTTCAATGCGATTTTCGTATTTTGATCCCCAAGCTGAGGAATATGTGACGTTGAGCAGTGATCCTATTCCGTTGTCCTTAGAGACTGCCCCGGATCAGTCTGTGGGGCAATCAACTCTTCAGACAGAAAAGAAGCAAGCCTCTGCCGCATTGTCTGATCAGCAAAAGGACACGCAAGCTATTGGTGGGCAAATTGCAGGTACGCATCCTGGTCAACATCTTGCCCCGTTGCATCCTGATGTAGGGAAACTGATTCCAGCCATTCAGCCCTTATATCAGAAACTCTGGTTTCAGCTGCTTATGGTTTTTGCCTTGTTTTGTCTTTTGATCGCCTTGGTACTGTATCTGAAGCAGCAAAGATTGGCACGGGACCCAAGTATTCTCCGCCGGAAAAAGGTGCAGGAGCATTTGGCTCTCCATTATGAGGAAATGAACAGGGCCTTGGCGATTCCAGATCAGGAGACCTTTCATCAACATTGTCGGGCTGCAATTCAACAGCGTACTGGTGAGGCTTGGGGGCTTGCTCCAGAGGCTGTGACATTGGCAGATCTGGAACAACGCTTGCCAGCTGAGGCACCGTTACGAGTTGTCTTTACCCGTTTGGAACAAAGCGGATATGCTGGTGAGCAGCTGCCCCAGGCAGAGCTGGAAGAAATTTTGCAAACCACCAAAAACGAATTGGATAAACTGGCATGAAGCGAAATATATTACCCTCCATGTTGTTACGAGTACTACTCCGAATAGTGCAGGTGGCTCTGCCAGCGATCATACTAGGCTTATCAACTCTGGTTATTGCCGGAGAACAGGAAAACGCTGCGGCATTATTTGAACAGGCAAATATCTCTTTTACCCAGGGAGAGTTTGAGCAGGCTATTGCCCAGTATTCCAATATTATCAGCAAACAAGGTGTGTCTGCTTCTTTATTGTATAATCTGGCTAACAGCTATGCTGCTGCCGGAGAGGTTGGGCAGGCAGTGCTCAACTATGAGCGGGCCCGGCATCTGGCTCCTGGCGATGCAGATATTCAGGGAAATCTGGAACAGGTACGTAAGGACGCAGGTCTGTATCGTGATGATCAAGCATTGCACAGGCGTTTGGCTGGTCTGCTTGGGGCAGATCAATGGTTGTTGATTGCTGGTTGTGCTTTTTTATTCTTTTCGCTTTCTGCCTTGCTGGCAAGCTTGAGGACAGGCAAGGGAGGAAATGGAAAAAGCTGGTTGATGACAGGTGCGTTGATCCTGTGCCTTCTCACCCTACCTCTGGCATTTTTGCGCTATCAGGACTGGAAGGTTGGGGTGGTTTTGGCGGAGGACACCCATTTGTTGATTTCGCCCTTTGCTGATGCAACGCTGGCTGGTGATATTAAGGCGGGCAGATTAGTCCGACCGGGAAAAGAGCACGGATATTATGTGCTTGTTGAGACGGAAAACGGTAAGACCGGTTGGTTGGCTAAAGAAAGTTTTGCTTTGGTTGTCGAGCTGGTGAAAGAGTAATGGGAGGATTATTCTTTCTTTTTAGGTGGCGATCCTCCGGGTGGCTTTGAATTCAAGGACCCGATCTGCTCAATGTGTTCTTTGCGGCGTGTTTCCTGCCAATAGAGTTGCTTATCTTTTAACACGCTGTATATATAAGACGCTTCTTTCTTGCTGAGTCGTTCCAGCTTCCAGCTATCAAGCTTGAATTCCGTCTCTTCCATGTATGGGCTGGTGTCTTTATATGGATTATGATAAAAAAGGGAATCGTGGTAACGGAAGAAACCAAGTTCCAAGGTGGAAGAAAGGGTATTCTCAGTGAGGTGAACTGAAACAAATTGTCGCCAGACCTTGTCACTGATATCTTTTAGGCGACATAAGACTCCTGCCTCAAAAAGGATGGCCCGATAATAGGTGATCACGAGGATTTTGAGGGGGAATCCTACATTTTCTTTAATGATCAGGGGGCGTTCTTGTTTCTCCTCATCTGTGAACCATTGCTTGATTTTTTTTTCGAGTTTTGTTTCCGGCTCGTCCATTGAACCAAAGTTATGTCTTTTTGTTTTGTTCTCTTCCTCATCAGAAGGAAGAATTTTCCCCAGTTTTCTGCCTAACCGAGAATCACTGTCAGCCAGCTTCATGGAATTCTCCGCTTCAGCCCTTCAGGGCTGCTTTCAATGCTTTGATAAATGTTTCGACTTCCACTGCACCGTTTTTTCCAAAAGGGTGGATTCGAAGATTTCTGCCGTCAGGGTGGACTACCCTGAAGTCAGGAATCCCATGAACGCCTTTTCTATGAGCCAAGGCTTTTGCTTTCTCACTGCCATCTGTTTTAATTTTAATCCTGTAATATTTTGATAAAACCTTTTTTACCTTTGTGTTGCTGAGGTATTTCTTGTTCATCTTTTTGCAGTAGCCGCACCAGTCTGTGTAAAAGAAGACGATGTAGGGTTTGTCTTTTTGCTTTGCTGCCTTTTCTATTTTTTCAAAGCTGGATGCCTTTTTGTACCATTTACTGGTGGTCACGGCCTCTGCGGTGTGTGGGATGCTGAGGAAGGTTGCGACGATGAAAGCAAGGAGTAGCAGAAAGGCTGATGCGGGGCTTTTGTTCATTTCTCTCTTTCCTTTTTGTTGGACCGAGTTGTGAGGGACTTGTCTGTGGAATTTCCAGGTGGGACATTCTTCAAGACCGTAGCGATATTATCGGGTGCAGGAGATAACCGGCAACGTTTCGACCGAGCGACGGAACCTTGATCGGTCGCAGCAAACGTTCAACAATAGGCTGTAATTGCTTCATCAACTAATGTAGGAGGACTCAGAGATTTTGTCAACAGGAAAAGGGGGAAGGGAAGGGGGATGAGGAGGAGTTTCAGTCCATGCTGGCATGTAAATAATCTTGATGCTGGCATGGAGAAAGTCTCCATGCTAGCATGTAGAGAGTCTCCAACGTAGCATGGAGAGACTCTCGAACGTAGCATGGAGAATATCTCAATGCCAGCATGGAGAATCGCTTCATGTTAGCATCCACTTTTTCTATCACCTGCATTCTGCCCTGCACCCGTGCCTATACGCTGTCTCTTTTTCAGTAATGTTCAACAAGTGGACTTCAAATATTAGAAGCACCATTGACTTTCAGGTAGTTGTCAAAATATTGTATCGTTTTTACAAGCCCTTCTTTCAATTTCACTTTTGGTTGCCAATCTAATTCTTTTCCAGCCAGTGAAATATCCGGTTTTCTTTGCTTAGGATCATCATGAGGCAACGGATTAAACTGAATCTCAGATTTTGACCCGGTCATCTCTAAAACCTGTTCAGCCAATTCCAGGATAGTAAACTCACCAGGATTGCCAAGATTTACAGGGCCGGTGAAGCCGTCATCTGTCCCCATCAACCTGATAAACCCCTCTATCATATCATCCACATAGCAAAAAGAACGGGTTTGAGAACCGTCTCCGTATACCGTGATAGGTTGATTTTTGAGAGCCTGAACAATAAAGTTGGAAACCACCCTGCCGTCATCAGGATGCATTCGCGGCCCATAGGTATTAAAAATTCTCGCAACTTTAATGCGGAGTTGATGCTGACGGTAATAATCAAAAAAGAGGGTTTCAGCGCAACGTTTGCCTTCATCGTAACAGGAGCGGATCCCGATGGGATTAACATTCCCCCAATATGTCTCTGGTTGCGGATGAACAGATGGGTCTCCATACACCTCTGAGGTCGATGCCTGAAGTATTTTGGCCTGAATACGCTTGGCAAGCCCCAGCATGTTGATTGCGCCGTGTACGGTAGTCTTGGTGGTCTGCACCGGGTCATATTGATAATGTACTGGCGATGCCGGGCAGGCAAGATTATAAATTTCGTCTACTTCCAGATAAAGAGAGAAGGTGATATCATGACGGATAAACTCAAAACGTGGGGTATCCATAAGATGCATGATATTCTGCTTATTACCGGTAAAGCAGTTATCAACACAAAGGACTTCATGCCCGTCATTCAAGAGTCGTTCGCAAAGATGGGATCCAAGGAAGCCAGCACCGCCGGTTATAAGAACTTGTTTCATACAATGACCTCTTTCATCAATACATCGTGGTTATAATGTGGACAGCCAAGCAGGCATGCCCGGCTCCCTGAGTACACTTTTATTTAACAATCAGGCTGTTCCCTTCCATCTCTTCAGGCTGCTCTAATCCCAGTAAATGCATCAGGGTCGGGGCGATATCCTTGAGCGCACCGCCGTCCTTCAGGGTGCAGCTCTTATGCTCCTCGCTGACCAGAATCAGCGGTACCGGATTGAGGGTATGGGCTGTATGAGGCTGGCCTGTTTCCAGATTGACCATAGTCTCGGCATTGCCATGATCTGCTGTGATGAGTAAGGAACCACCCATTTGTTGGATTTTCTCAGCGATTCGTCCTAAGCAGGTATCCACGGTTTCACATGCCTGCACTGCCGCCTCCAGCACCCCGCTATGCCCGACCATATCGCCATTGGCAAAATTGAGGATCACCAGATCGTAGGGCGTGCCAGCCTCTGCCTGATCGTTCAGCGCAGCAAGTAACCGGTCTGTCACCTCCACTGCGCTCATGGCAGGTTTTTGGTCATAGGTGGCCACATCCCGTGGTGATTCAATGAGGATACGATCTTCATCTGGAAAAGGCTCTTCTCCGCCACCGTTAAAAAAATAGGTCACATGGGCGTATTTCTCTGTCTCGGCAATACGTAACTGGTGCATGCCTGCCTTGCTGGTTTCTTCTCCGAGAATGCGGGTAAGGCTTTGGGGCGGAAAGGCAATGGGAAAGGTAAAGTCAGCCTCATACTCGGTCATGGTGACCAGTTCCAGCAGCTTGGGCCGATCACTGACATCAAAGCCCTGAAAATCGCTATCAGAAAAGGCATGGCAGAGTTCCCGTACCCGATCAGCCCGGAAATTGAAAAAGACAATGGCATCGTTATCAGCAATTCTGCCCACAGGTTCTCCGGTCGTATTGAGCAGGACTGTGGGTTTGATAAACTCATCAGTCTCTTCCCGTGCATAGGCATCCTCAATGGCCTGCAAAGGGGCTTCAGCTGTTACTCCCTGGCCTCCAACCATGGCCTGCCATGCCTTTTCCACCCGGTCCCAGCGGGTGTCCCGATCCATAGCCCAGTAACGACCAGAGATCGTTGCCACCTGTCCGCAGCCGATGCGCTCAATGGCGGCAAGCAGGTCTTTCATATATCCTGCGCCACTGGAGGGTGGGGTGTCCCGGCCATCCATGAAACAGTGGATATTTGCCTCTAATCCTCTGTCCTCTGCCATTGCCAGCAGTGCTTCCAGGTGTTTGATATGAGAATGGACCCCACCGTCTGAGAGCAGGCCACAGAAATGAATCCGGTTGCCCGCAGCCTTGACCTGATCCATGACCTTGGTCAGAGCTGGGTTTTGGGCAAGTTCGCCCTGTTTCACGGCTTGGTTGATGCGGGTATAGTCTTGATAGACAATGCGACCAGAGCCAATATTGAGGTGCCCGACCTCGGAATTACCCATCTGGCCTTCAGGTAAGCCGACCAAGCCATTATGGGCAATCAGACTGGTTGTTGGATACTCTGCGGCCCAGCGATCCATATTCGGCGTATTGGCCACGGAAACCGCATTGGTTGCTGAGGCTGGAGCAATGCCCCAGCCGTCCAGGATTGCCAGGACTACCGGCCTGTTGTCTGCCATTATTCCTCCTCCTGCTCTTCAAGTCCCAGTTCTTTAAGATCCACTCGTGGTGCATCATGCCAGAGCCCTTCCAGGTCATAAAATTCCCGTTCGTCCTTATAAAATATATGAGCCACAATATCACCAAAATCCAGCAGCACCCATAAACCTTCCTTAAGTCCTTCTGAATGGGTACTGGTGACTCGTTTGGAACGCAGTTCTGCTTCAATAGCCTCTGCCAGTCCCTGAACATGACGGCTGGAGCGACCGCTCATAACAACAAAATAATCAGTAAAGGAAGAGGAGGCATGAACGTCCAGGATAACAAGGTCTTCTGCCTTAGTCTCCAGCGCAGTGCGGGCACAGATTTCTGCCAGTTCCAGCGGGGTTCGTTGACGGTGTTTTTTTTTCAGTTGTCGCATTGTATGATATAACTCCTATGCCTGCTCAAGCAGGCCGGGATCATTTTTTCCCTTTCTTTGCTCTCGGCTTTCTCGGCGGAAATTCAAAGGTGATCTTCCCTTTCTTGTCCATGCAGAGATATGCGTCAAAGGGTCGTTTTTTCTTGGATATAAATCCTTTAATCAGTTCGGTTTTTCCCTTAGTCAACAGCTGAGTGACATTCTCCTGGCTGATGGTGCGCTCCAGAATAATTTTTCCTATGCGGAGTCCTTTTTTTCGATCGCCCTCCAGAGCAGACTCTGACATATAAGCCATAGGAGTTTCAAAGACCTTGGTCTGATCCACGGGTGAGGTGCCAAGGGGGTCCTGTTTTTTAATTGCTTCAAGATCAAGCCCATCTGTGGAATCAGCAAATTGAAAAGAGACCTTGGAATCTTTGATACAGACTGAAGCAGTAAAGGGTTTTCCTTTTTTGGAGCGAAAATCAGTGTATGGGCCCACGGTTTCTCCGCGAATCAGGCGGACGATTTCTTCTTCTGCCATGATCCTGCCGCCAAGGATCTTGCGGATCATAAGCTTTCCATCTTCGGATTGAAAGGCCGTGGCATTTTCAAAGAATGTGACTCCATCAACCGGAGAAAAGGGTGCTTCGCGCTGCGTAGCTTCTTCGCCGGTTTTTACCTGCTTAACGATCTTGGCTGTCTGTTCCCGGATTTCTTGCATGAACTGTTCACGGGTTATTTTGCCCCGCAGGATTTGGTTAAGCTTATATTCCCATTCACCAGTCAATTCCGGTGAGGCAAGGACATCAATATCCTGGGTCTCCAGCAGGGAGAGCAACTCAAATGCCTTGCCTGTGGGGATGAGCTCCTTTTGTTCCCGAACAACGTATTTCTCATTGAGCAATTTTTCAATAATAGCGGCCCGGGTTGCCGGGGTACCGAGTCCGCGTTCTTTCATGGCCTCGGCCAGTTCCTCATCATCCACCAGCTGACCAGAATGCTCCATAGCCGAGAGCAGGGTGGCCTCAGAAAAGCGAGCTGGCGGTTTGGTGGCCAGTTTTTTCTGTTCGATTTCGTTGCAGAGCACAGGCTTGCCTTCAGGCAGGGCCACCAGGGTGTTGGTATCTCCAGCTCCTGCTTTGGCCCCGTACACGGCCTTCCAGCCTGGTTCCACAAGTATTTTTCCTTCGGTGAGAAAGGTTTCCTGCTCCACAAGGGAAAGGCGACGGGTATTGTGAAAGACTGCTGGCGGAAAAAGGATCGCCAGAAAACGCTGCACGATCATCTGATAGACTTTCAGCTCTGGCTCACTGAGGCTGCCAGGCAGACCAGAGGTGGGAATGATGGCAAAATGGTCGCTTATTTTTTTATCATTAAACAGGCGTTTATTTTTTTGATTCTTTTGCAGATACTCTTTACTCAGGGCCTCTTTGGCAAAGGCTCCGTATTGCCATTCTTGTTGGCGATCAAGGACTTCGTTGACCGAATTAAGATAATCTTCTGGCAGACAACGGCTGTCAGTTCTGGGATAGGTAATCAGCTTATGGCGTTCATACAGGGCCTGGGCAAGACCCAGGGTATTTTTTGCTGAAAATCCAAACCGGGAGTTGGCCTCACGTTGCAAAGAGGTCAGGTCATATAGTTGTGGAGGAGCCTGCTTGGAGTTTTTATGGGTTTCCTCAACCTCCGCTTCTTTGCCCCGGCATTTTTCAGCAATTGCTGTGGCCTGCTTTTCATCCCAGATACGTTTTTTCTTTGCATGGGGATTTTCAGGGTCTTTTTTAAAGTCAGGATCAATCCAGATGCCTTGATACGTGGCATCCTCGCAGAGGAAATCAGCATGGAGTTCCCAGTAATCTGTGGAGACAAAGGCCCGTCGTTCTGCTTCCCGTTTGACCAACAGGGAGAGGGTAGGGGTCTGGACCCGACCACAAGGGGTTTTACGAAAGCCACCGTGGCGGGAATTATAGCAGGTCAGGGCACGGGTGGCGTTGATACCTATGAGCCAGTCTGCCTCAGAACGGCAAAGGGCTGCTGCTTCAAGGCTCAACATTTCTTCATTATCACGAAGATTCTGTAGCCCGGTCCGGATGGAATCCAGGGTCATGGATTGAAGCCAGAGCCTGCGAATGGATTTTTCAGCCACAGAGGGGGTAGAGGCATGTTTGAGGATGTACTTGAAGATCAACTCACCTTCGCGACCCGCATCACAGCCGTTGACAATGACATCAACGTCTTTGCGACGGATGAGTTTGCTCAGGGCGTTGTACTGGCTTTTGGTGTTGGGCAGGACATTCAGGGGAAACTCTTCTGGCAGGATGGGTAGATTGTCCAAGGTCCATTTCTGGAATTTTGGGTCAATCTCCTCTGGGAAACCAATAGAGACAAGATGCCCGATTGCATAGGAGACGATGTAGTTGTCCCCCTCGAAATGGGTTTTGGATTTTTTAAAATTACCAGGCAGGGCCTTGACAATGTCTCCGGCCACGCTGGGTTTTTCTGCGATGATGAGTGTTTTTCCCATGGTGTTTTTTGTTGAGGGCCAAGGGAGTTTAAACTCTTGGCTCATATTTCTTTTTTCTTTGGTTTTTCTGATTGATGAGATGGGGGATCTGCCTCTGTTCTACTATACTATTTCCCAAATAAACCAGGCAATCATCAGGCCGGAAATAACCAAATTCGCAATCACTCCTCCCATAAAACCAAGAAAGGAGCCGAAACCGGAATGGAGGGCCTGTTTGATCTGCTCACCCATGATAAGTTCCCCGGCAATTGCCCCCAGCAGCGGACCAACAACGATACCAATAGGGCCGAGAACAAAGACCAGCAAGGAACCAAGTACCGCCCCCCAGGCTGCGGCCTTTGAACCACCAAACATCTTGACCCCAAAGGCAGTGGCGAGAAATTCAATCAGGTAGCTTAGGGTGACCAGTACGGTCTGACCGAAAAAAAACCAAATCGTAAGGCTATCAAATCCTGTGATCAATCCGTAGATCAGAAAACCGACGAGAATCAATACCGTTCCCGGAAGGGCGGGGAAAACCGTCCCCACCAGTCCTCCGATAATAAAGGGAAGACTTGCCAGAAAGCCCCAAACATGAGCGTTGGCAAGGGTGATGGCATAGAATGAGTAAAACCAATCCACTATTGCCTGCACATATGGCTCCGGAAAAAGAAAAAAAGTTCAATACGGCATGAGAGACAGCGTCTCAGCTTTTACCTGGACAAACATAAAGGCCCAGTCTGTACAGATGAATCGCCTCTGTGCAGTCTGAGCCTTAACGCCTGTTGGTCTGACGTAACGTTGTCAGAACCGTTGAAAGTATTATTTTATTTTGACTCTGCCTGTTGTTGGGCCTGCTCAGCTTGTCCTGCTTCTTGTACTTCTTCAGCAAGATCCTGCACCATAAGATGCATTGTTTCTGCCATACCCTGTTGAGCACTTTCCTGCTCGGTAATTTTAGAAAGCAAAACTTTTGTGTTGACCTTACAGGACTGCAACTCGCTGCTTATGTCTGCAAGGGCTGCATTTCTTTCTTCAACAACTTTTTCAAAGCCGATGACCTGAGCGCGGAGGGATTCTGTTTCTGCTGTTGCTTCATTCAGTTTTTTGTGAAGCTGGGCTATTCGGGCATCAGCCTGGGTTTTCATCTTTGCCTGTTGCTTTTGCAATTTGGCAATCCGGGCATCAGCCTGTTTCTGAGCCGTAGCCTGTTTTTTGTGCAGTTCAGCAATCCGGATATCGGCTTGTTTTTTTATCTCAGCGTGCCTTTGTTGGAGCTGGGCGATCTGCTCTCTCGCGTCTTTTAATTGCATCAGAGTTTTCTTATGATCCTGAGCAATTTTCTGGAGATTTTGCTGCTTCTGCTGCTGTTGTTGAGCCTTTGCTTTATCAAGGGATTGCTCCAATGTATTGATTTTTTCAAGAAGGATTTTTTCTTCTTGAGCAAGAGCCGCCAGGGCAGCTTTTTTCTCAGAGAGCTTTTTTTCCAGCCCTTGATTCTTTTTCGTTGCCTTATTCAGTTGTTGTTCTGCCTTGGTGAGTGCAGCAGTTTTATCCTGCAGTGCTTGCTGGCATTCTGCTGCCTTTGTTTCTGCTGAGGAGATTTGTGCCTCAGCAGCCTCCTTTTCTTCAACAAGCTGCTTATTGGCTCCGCTTTCACTTTGGCCCCACCAAGAGGACAGCAGTAAAAGGACGATCAATACTCCAATAAGAGAGTTTTTGTTTAAAAAATTGTTCATCATGAGCTAACTCCTATTTTTTTATGAAAAGTTGTGCCTCAAATAACCGTGTTATCTTGTCTCAGAGGCTCCGAGATATAACAATGACGGGAGTAACCACGCTGATAAATTATTCAGGCATATGGTCAAGGGTGGATAATTCTTTATCAACACGGCTGAGGTTCCGTTTTACCTTGGCATCAAGTCCGGCAAGGGGATATTTTTGCAGGATATCTTCAAGAATCGTTTTGGAAGAAAGAAGATGCTGTTTTTTAACATCAGGATCTGTTGCGCTGTTTGCTCGTTGAAAAAAGTGAGCTGCTTTTCTCCGTGCCTCCTGGCCTGCTGCTTGTGAGGCTTTTTTTAGTTTTTTGAGAGCTTGTGTGTTTAAAGAGGTATTACGTAAATCAGAGAACAGGGTAATGGCTTTATCGTATTCTGTAGCTTGCAATGCCTCTTCAGCCTTGTTCCATTTTTTTTGCAAGGCTGTTTCCGCAGGCTTTTTTTGCGGGCTTGAGGCTTTTTTTCTGCGCTCAGATGCATTTTCTGCTGTTTTCTGGGGAACGGTCTGCGCTTCAGGCTGTTCCTGATTAAGAGTTTCTCGCTTTTCCGGAGCCTGTTCAGATATTTTTTCGTTGATCGTGCTGTTGTTGGCTGGTGCTGCTACCGGGGCCGAATCTTCCACAGGGGGTGGGGCAGTGAGAGCGTCTTTTCTCTGTCGTATGATTTCCTGTTTATCAAGAGGGAGTATATCAAGGGGCACCTTTTGCAGTAAGGTCAGTGCTTCATTGGGTTGTTGATTGATGACAAAGCGGTCGAATTGTTGTATAAGTTGCTGGAACCATTGTTCAGCCTCCTGTTCAGCTTTTGTCACCAGCTTTTTGACATGAGAGCGCAGTGGTGAAGTGGGAAAATTATGTAAAAAGGCACGTCCTTGCTGAGGAACTGTGAAACCGTCCTGCGCAGGATCAAATGTCATTGTACTCAGAAGTAAGGCTGCATAGGCATCAACCTCTTCCCGGTGAGTATCAATAGCCTGTAAGGCCAAAAGATGCTGTCTGTCAAAAGGCGCGTTCAGTTGCTCAAGCTCTTCATAGAGTATTCTTGCTGGAAGATAGTTTCGCAGGGCAAATTCAAGCTCTGCTATGTTTTTTAGTATTTTTCTCTGAAGAGTGCTGTTTCCAGTCTGGCGAACACTGGCAAGCAGATCACTGAGAATACGTCGTGCTTCTTCTTCTCTTCCCTGCTTGAGTAAGGATTGGGCGTACTGATACCGTTCCTCGTAATTGGGAGCTGGTTCTGGTGGTGTGATCAAATCTTTTTGTGGGGATTTGCGGCTTTGCTCGTATTGATTTTGGTATTGGGGGGTTGTCGTAGAATGAGGTCGATCTGAGGAGAAAATGTTACGACCAAAGTTTATCGCTGGCCTACGTACTCCTTCAGGCTGGGCCACTGCTTCAGGTATAAATCGTTTGTGAGATGTGGATAATTGTTTAAATAAAGCAGGACATGCCCCCTCAAGGTAGGAAAAATCTTTATGCTGGAGATGTTGTTGAGTAACAAGAATTTTTTCGTGAGAACCAGGAAGGTTTCGCTCATTAAAGAGTTGAATTTGTAGTTCTGTATAGGCATCATGTAAGGCAGCAACCTTACTTTGACAGGAAATGAGTTTTCTGGACTGTTCAGGAGTGCGATATCGGGATTTATTCTGCTCCAGTTCATGCCAGGCTTTTGCCCGTTGCCCATAGAAGGAGACCCGGTTGCGTACGGTTGTGCTTATAGGTTGCAACAGTTCCGTATTTCTTGGTTTCCTGGAAGCGGGTTGCTCAACAATAGAGGGCTGGGAAGTATATTGTTGTCGCTGGACAGGCGCAGATTGTTGATAAGGGGCACTTGGTTGCATACGTGAGGTCTCATGAGGTACTGGCTTGTCTCTATAAGGCTGTATCTGTACCCTGTCCCTGCCAGCTGTGCATCCTTGAAGCAGGGAAAGAATACATACTGACGTTACTCCAAAAAACAGGAGCCTGGAATTGAAGCGTAAGGAGAAAGACGAAGTATATGTTTTCATGTTTTTTTGTCCCGGCCCGTTGGATCGGGATAGTGGGTATGTGTAAACGATGTTAATCTGTTTAAGCTTAAATGATTTTTTTTAATCCGCTCTTGTTCCGCGCTGATATCGACGCTGTTCTTTGTCGAAGATGCGAGTGGAAAGGCAGAGCGTTGTTCGTTGTTGCTGGTTTATCTTGGTGAAGACTCTTACCACGAAAGAAAGCTATCAGAAAACGGGAGTCTGTACAATTCCTTTTTTTGTTCGGTGTGGAAAAAATATAGTTGCCCTGTTTTATGAGTACTGAGACAGCACTCATAAAACAGGGCAGGAAAGAGTTTCTCAGCTTGTATTATGGCTGTTGATTGCGCCAGAAGGGAATGAACCGACGTTCAACCGTAAATCCGGTGTTTCTTCTTATTGTTCCATGCTCTAAGGCAACAGGATTGTTTGGGTTGATCGTAGTTCTTTCCCCGGCATTCCTTCCTGACCTGATGCCTCCATTTTTATGCTGTACAGAGGTGAAATACTGGCCTGTATCTGAGTATTTTAAAGAGATGCCCTCAAATGCGAGATCAACCGGATCCAGATGCTCAGCAACGTTTTCAAGAGAGTACAGGGCCTGGGCAATTTTACTCCAGGTTGGCAGAGCACCCTGAGACCCGCTAATGCGGGTAGAGCCTTTTTTCATGGGATCATTGTCGTCAAACCCAGCATATACGCCCACTGCATAACCACCTTGCGTGAGCAGTACGTTTCCCTCCTGTCCGGTTTTTGTTGGTACATATCCGAGAAAAGCAGCATTACGGAAGTCATTGGCAGTCCCTGTTTTTCCCATAAGGGGGAGGGGGAGGTCCAGCTGTTGCAATTTGGTATTTCGTTCATCATCAGTACTTGTGAGGCGAACATTTTTTAAGGCATAGCGTCCAGTTCCATAGCGAATAACATTATGAAGAATGTTGATTAACTCATTACTGGTTTTGGGGTCCACCACCGGGGTAGCTGCTGTTTGCCGGGCATAAATAATCTCACCGTCTGCGCCCACAATTTGCTCAATAATAGCGAGCCCGTCTTGTTCCTGAGCAGGGCCTGTTTCTGTATCAATGCTCTTATGAGGCAGCTCAACAGCATAATTTTTTCCTGTTACCAAGGTTTCGTACATACGTACTGCTTCCAGAAGAGACACCACATTGGAGCCTAAAGGAAAGGAAAGAACCGGGTCAAGCTGGGTGGAGATCCCGCATTCATGGCCAAAGCGGACCAGGTACTGTATACCGAGCATGACCCGATAGTCAGGGAGAGCAGTCAACACCTCCATGGAATAGTTTTTTTGTGCTGTCAAGGCCTCACGTTCTGTCCGCATCTGGGTTTCCACCATCTTCAACCCAGCTGAGCTGACCTTGCCTTCCAGAAGAATATTATCCCACAAGGCTTCTTTTTTCGCTGAAAAAAGTCGGGCTAATTGCTGACGCAGAGCAAGGTCGCTGACCGGCTGCCAGCTTTCAGGGAGTTTGCTCTTGAGTGTGTAAATAAGCTGTCCTTTCTGGTTTTGGGCAAGGGTTCCTGCAGGACGTTCTTTTTCAGCTCCTTCAGGAGGCTGCTGGTTAAAAAAAGCAAAGGGATTGCCAAACCATGAAGGAAGTTCTTCAATATATTGGCGGTATTTCTGGACAGCCTGATGAACTTTTTTGAATTGCAGAAAATTATCATGCAGCATAGAGATGCGGATCCAGTATTCAGAGCGTTGGCGGGCCTTCAGGCCTTTTTGTTGGAGTTTTTGGTATATTCTTGAACGAAATTTAGGGAAGTCAAGGCCGTAATGGAGTCGTTGCCATTGGCGATATTCCCTGGTACGACCATCAAAGACAAAGTCTGCTTCTAATTTTTGTATCGCCAGCTCATAGGCGGCTCGATCAAGGGTGTCAGAGGTGATGCGGATGCCAAATGTGTCGCGCATACGGCTGCTGAATTCTTGATAGGTCTCCTTTTTTTCCTGAGTAACACGGGGAGCCATGTCCAGGAAAGTCGCAAGTTCGAGGAGCTGTGCCGGATTAAGTCGGTCTGTCAGATGATAGAGAAGCCAGACAGCAGCCACGTTTTCTGATTTGACCCCAGCCCAATTCATGGAAACATAATCAAATGGACTTTTATGATCTGGTCGGGGAAAGTAGGGTTCTTGCAAAAAAAGGAACATGTTTCTTTGATTATCCAGTTTATCCAGGGGACTCCAGCCCAGTTGAAGAGCAGCTGCAAATAAGAATGTTTTAAAGGTTGAGCCCATGACACGTTTTGCAGAAACAGCTCGGTTAAAAAAACGATTTTTCATACCACCAGCCATAGCCCGAATCATGCCCTGTTGAAGAACCAGAGCTGCTCCCTGCAGTTCAGGGTAACGCTCAAGATCCAGGGTAGGGGTGCCGTCAAAGAAATCAACTTCCCGAACACTCACGTAAATCTTGTCACCAGGCTGGAGACGGGTTAACAATTCTTTCAGATCTTTTTTCTCTGGTTTTGTCCAGCGTTGCTTACGGTATTTTACCAAGGCGACAAGGATGCGTTCCAGGCCCTTGCGGTCGATAAAGCCTTCTGGGTGCTTAGGTCCAAAGCTGACAGAGATAACCGGTTGCTCCGGGTCGGTTGCATCAATGTCTTTAATCGTACCAAAAAGGAATGCTTTTTTTATGATTTCCCGGTCACCTTTTTGATCCTGGTATTCCAGCTGCACTTCTTCTCTGTTATAGCCACGTAATCGGACATCAAGACGGGAAAGATCGCGACGCAGGCTGTATAAGGTTTCTGTTTGTAAGGTATGATCAACAGTGCTGATGATCCGTGCCCCGGACGTGGAGATATTATTTATCCCATGCTCTTGCAGGGCATTGGTGATGACCTTGGACTCCAAGCCCTCTTTAACTAAATCCATAATAGTGTTAAGGGCAAACCGGGTTTTTCCACGGTTAAAAATAATATCATTCTCTTTTTTCACAGCATCATCATATTCACTCTGGCTGATCATTCCCAGTTTGAGCATATTGCCGAGAACATAGTGAGCCCGATTTTTGGCCCTTGAACGGGCTTTTAAGGCGTCGTCGCTGTCTGTTTTAATGAATGGATTATAATAATTGGGCTGTTTGACTGAGCCAGCAATAAAGGCAGCCTCCAGCAGTGTGAGTTGGTTTGGTTCTTTGTTAAAATAGTAGCGGGCCGCAACACCCAAGCCGTGACCATTGCCGCTGACATAGAATTGGTTGCAGTAGAACTCAAGAATCTGTTCTTTTGAAAAACGATATTCCAAGCGCAGGGCAAGGAGCATTTCTTTGAGTTTTGCTTCATAGCTGCGCGATTCGCGCTTAAAGAGATTCTTAGCTGTTTGCTGGGTGATGGTGCTGCCTCCCTGGACGATACGACCAGCCTTGAAATTTGCAATCATTGCCCGTGCAATGCCAAAGAAATCAATACCGTAATGGTTGAAAAATTGATCGTCCTCCGCAGCAATAATAGCGTTGATGAATTTTTCCGGGAGTTGATCGTATTTCAGATATTGACGATGGATATCTTCAAATAATACGCCGAGTTTTTCTTTACCATCGCGATAGTAAACAGGGCTTTCGTGGCCCAGAATTGAGGAGATATTTTCTTGAGTCATTTCTGGGCTGGGAACTTCAGTGACCAGGTAATATACCCAGCCCAAGGTGCCAGCAGCAGCAAGGAGTCCTAAAAAAGAAAAGAAAAAGAAGGTCTTAAGGGTAAATCGAAAAAAACGGCGCATGTATGAGTTATAGTTTGAGGAAATATGAGTTGAGATTCAGCGTCAATATCTGTTGTTGTAACCTATCAGGTAGCCCATTAAGATTGTCTGATCAATCTTTATTTTTTGGTTGTCCTTGCCCAAGGAGAAATTTGTCTCTCTGCAAAGCTGGAAGAGGCTGAATGTAATCGTTAACATACTCTATTTGTAAATCAAAACCGGAGCGGTTGTCAACAGTATGTTTTTCCTTGTAAAATATTCTTCGTCTGTGGTAGTCTCTTATTCAGGGTATTTTTTCGGTTTGGAGTTATTTTATGCAAGCGCTAAAATAAAAAAATAAATTGGCTCGGTTCCAATCGGAAAAATGTTTTTGAAAGTATGGGATGGCTCCTTGCCGGGTCGGCCTGATCTGCTTTCATTTTTATTGTCTCCCTTAAAGTGGAGAGATGTAAATTACTATGATACGACAACGTGAGAGAGAATGAAAGTATCTTTGATTGTTCCCCTTGTCTCGCTTCCTTTTTTTGCTGCCTGTGCTCCTGCTCTTCACAAGATTGATTCGCATCAGGATATTCAAGAGGAAGAAATTGCCACCCGTTCCCATGCAGACCATAAACAACCTACAGAAGATAATACAACGTGGAAAAAAGAAAAAGTACGAAAAGTACCTGAAACTCTTACAAGGGAAGAAGAAGCTGGAGGCATGCGTCAGGCCCTTGTTGTTTATAGTTCTGAGCTGATACCTGTTATGGCATCTCCTGATGTCCAAGACACGAAAGAAAATGACACGAAAGACTATGCAGCCGAAGAGAAGAGGGCGTCGCTTGGTCAGGTGAGAAAAAAAACGTCATCCCTGCCATTTTTACAGAATTTCCCGAAGCCGCAAAGTAAAAGCAAAGGCCTGACGAAATCAGTTGCTGAGGCACTGGCCAGGACTGAATATACAGAGATATTGCAACATGACCAAGCCCCACCACCATTGTATACCCCTGTGCAATCTGAACAGGAACTCAAAGAAGAGTTAACTGCGCTGGAAAAAACAGGAGATTGGAGTGATAGTGGTGAAGGAAAACATGGCATACTTTCATCCTATGGAATCCAATGTGACCTTCCTAAGTCTTTTGCCCCTGTTCAACTTAATTTAGATGGAGATTTTCTCTCTTCTGTTGCCAAAGGAAAGGGCCCTGTCGATTCGAAGCAGGTAACATCTTCGAAAAAGTTGGTTTGTGATTTTCCAATTATTATTAATAAGCAGGTTGAGTTTTATCTGGATCAATTTCAAAATCGGCAACGAATAACGTTTAAACGTTGGTTAGACCGTTCAGCTCTTTATTTATCATTGATTGAGGATGAATTGAAAAAGGCGAAGTTGCCAGAGGCCTTGGTGTATCTTGCCATGATTGAGTCGGGTTTTAATCCTGTTGCCTATTCACCTGCCCGTGCGTCTGGATTGTGGCAGTTTATGCCTAGCACTGCTCTGAGTTACGGATTACGTATTGACTCCTGGGTGGATGAACGCCGGAATCCGGAAAAGGCAACCAGGGCAGCAGTATCCTACCTGAGTGCTTTGTATAAACGATTTGGAGATTGGCAACTTGCTGTTGCTGCCTATAATGCAGGAGAGGGGAAAATCCAGCGAGGATTGGAGAAATATAAGGCAAAGAATTTCTGGGATCTTGCTGCCAAGGATTACCTCGCTCTTGAGACAAAGCGCTATGTGCCAAAGTTGATTGCTGCTATCCTTATAGCTCATGAACCAGAACGATATGGATTTCAGCCTGTTCGTGCTAAAGACGTGCAGTATGAGACTGTTGATGTACCGCCCGGGACGCCGTTATCAGCGATTGCAGCAGCTGGGGGATATTCGGTTGAAAAAGTTCGACAATTGAATACAGAGCTGCTCAAAAACAAGATACCTCGGGTCAAGGGTACCTATTCTCTTCGGGTGCCAGCAGGAACCAGCACTCGAATTGCTGCAAATCTTCAACAGATTCTTGCTGATGAGAAAATTAAGGTTGTCCATAGCCTCCGCAGGGGGGAAACCTTATCCAGGGTAGGAAAACGGTATAATGTTTCGGTCAATATGATTATGCAATGGAATAATATTGCTGATGCCCGGCGAATTCGGGCTGGTCGCAAACTTGCTTTGTACCCCAATGTAAAAGCCGATGTCAGGACAGGTAAGCAAGGTACAAAAGAAAAGGGCATGATTATTAGCTATTATAAAGTCCGTGATGGCGATTCCCTGTGGTCCATTGCCCGGAAACATCAGGTTTCCACCCAGGATATTAAACGATGGAATCAACTGGATAATAATTTGCTTCATCCTGGAAAAAAATTGGTTATTAAGAAGAGTTAAATTATGAATGAGTAGAAGAAACTGGCGTAAGGTTCACTGTTGGATCGGGCTTTTTTTTGCTTGGGATGGTATTAACAGTTTGCCTGGTGGTTCTTTCTTTGAAAGGCTTGTTTTTTGTTATTTTTTGTTATAGATGGCTGGATATCATGCTGGTTGTTGTTGGTGGCCTAACAATAGGCATTGGTATGTTGTGAGGGTGAATTTAAATTAATGAGATATGTCTGATATAACCTTATTATGGCATGATTACGAGACCTGGGGGGCTGATCCCCGCCAGGATCGGCCTGCCCAGTTCGCAGCTCTGCGAACAGATACTGAGTTGGAAGAGGTGGGAGA
Organism: Candidatus Electrothrix sp.; assembly: GCF_052785085.1. Lineage (NCBI taxonomy): Bacteria > Pseudomonadati > Thermodesulfobacteriota > Desulfobulbia > Desulfobulbales > Desulfobulbaceae > Candidatus Electrothrix > Candidatus Electrothrix sp. Next base: position 22,229 of record NZ_JALAAI010000012.1, on the reverse strand, counting down.
ACCGATTACACTGTACTGTCGTCCTGCTGATGATTTTCTTCCCCATCCTGAAGCAGTAATGTTGACTGGCATTTCTCCTCAGAAGGCAGCAGCAAAAGGCCTGAATGAAGCAAGTTTTTTTAGAAAAATCAATGTGGTTTTTTCTCAACCCGGAACCTGTGGGGTAGGGTACAATTCCATTCGTTTTGATGATGAAGTGACGCGTTTTGGTTTTTATCGGAATTTTATTGATCCCTATGCCCGTGAATGGCAGAACGGTAATAGTCGTTGGGATATTATTGATCTGGTGCGCATGGCGTATGCTTTGCGGCCTGAAGATATCCATTGGCCGCAGAAAGAAGATGGTCGTGTCAGTTTCAAATTGGAAGCGTTGACCGCTGCCAACGGAATAGAGCATTATGGTGCCCATGATGCCTTGGCTGATGTGCGGGCAACCATTGCTCTGGCCCGGCTTATCAAAGAGCGTAAGCCCCGTCTTTATACTTATTATTTCAATTTACGCAGTAAACATGAGGCTGCCCGAATGCTGGACCTTCGGGAGCATGGAATCATTCTCCACGTCAGTGGCATGTATCCTGCTGAGCATGGATGTATTGCGCCGGTTGTGCCGCTGCTCCAACATCCGCGCAATAAGAATGAACTGATTGTTTATGATCTCCGTCAAGATCCACAAGAATTTTTGGGGATGACAGTGGATGAGATGGAGGCAAACCTGTATACCCGTGCAAAGGATTTACCTGAAGGGGTTCAAAGAATTGGCCTGAAAGGAGTGCATTTGAATAAATCACCGGCCTTAGCTCCAATCAATACCCTGAGTCCAGAGCTGGCTGAGCAATGGCAGATTAATTGGCAGCAGATTGAACAGCATTGTCGTTTACTGCTTGCAGAAAGCAGCTTAGAGACTCGGCTTGCTGAGCTGTACAGCCGCACACCTGATGTTGCGGCCTTTGATGTTGATACTGCGCTTTATAAGGGCTTTATTTCACCTAATGATCGCAGAATTTGTAATGCCCTCTTACAAAAGTCACCTGAGCAGCTGGCAGAATGGAATCCTGATTTTGAAGATAAGCGTTTGCTTTCTTTATATTTTCGTTATCGTGCAAGAAATTGGCCTGAAAGCCTGGATGAAAAAGAGAAAGATCTGTGGCGGCAATTCTGCGAAGCTCGTCTTCTTGCTGGTGAATTTGGTAATCAGCTCACCTTGCAGAAATATCAGGATATCTTGGAAGGAATGGCGCAACATGGAATACCAGAGAACAGGCAGGATCTGTTGAAAAAGCTGGTGGAGTGGGTGCAGTGAGCCTTGTACGTTTCGCAGGATTCATCCTGCCCCTCTGTTTTGTGGGGGAACGTGTTTTTCAGAGTATATCGAACAGTTACAGGGGGTAAGTTCTGTTTTCAATAACATAATGATGCGCTGATTATTTTTACCTGATTTACAATTGGTTACCCTGACTGTCCATTTTATCCTTTTCCTGGAGAGAATATACATACATAAATAATGCATATGAATGACGAATCAATAGGCTAACTGGTATTTTTTGTGTAAAATTCAAGGTGTTCTGTTATGAAAAAATTGATCAGTTTTTCTCTGTCAGCTCTCCTTCGTCTTCGCTACCGTCTTACCGTCACCGGGCTGAAGGAACTTCAGCAAGAGAGCGAAGATAATCGTCCTTTTTTATTTTTTTCCAACCATCAGGCATTGATTGACCCGGTTATTGTCATGAGCCTGCTGTACTCTCGTTTTACACCGCGACCATTGGTTGATGAAAAACAGTCTGATCATCCTGTGGCGAAATATTTTATGGAGATGGTTAATGCTATTTTTATTCCGGATCTCAATATGAGCGGCCGGGATGCAAAAGAGCAGGTCTTTGCCGGGATTGAAGAGATTGTTGCAAGTCTTAAGCGTGGTGAAAACGTTCTTATGTACCCGTCAGGGCGCATTTCCCGAGGAAAACTGGAAGCTATCGGTGCCAATAGCGGTGCTGTTTCTGTTACCCATGGAGTTCCAGAAGCACGGATTGTCCTTATACGTATGGGTGGGCTCTGGGGGAGTCGTTTTAGTCGGGCCAGAGGACTTCCTGTACTCTTTGGAGAGGTGGGTAAATTATTTCTCAGGGTACTGGCCAATGGCATCCTGTTTATGCCACGGAGGCCGGTGCATCTTGAAATTGTTGAGCCAGATGATTTTCCAAGAGGTGGGGATAAGCAAGCAATAAACCAGTATCTTGAAGCGTTTTATAATGTTGAACCGGACAGGAATACAGAAATACCTTCGTACTGGTGGCAGGGATCGCAACCTATTTATCATGATGATCCCCGTCCAGTGTTTGCCGCCCAAGACACGGCCAGTATCCCGGAAAGTATTCGAAGCCTTGTTCTTGCACGTTTGACAGAGCTTTCTGGTGTGGACAAGGTGGAAGAGAGTGATAAACTGGCTGCGGATCTGGGGATGGACAGCCTGGTTTTGGCAGAGTTTGGTTCCTGGCTGCATCAGGAATTTGGCGTGGCAACGGAAAATCTGGAGGTACTGCAAACAGTCTCGGACTGTATTCTTGCTGCTGGTGGCATTATGCCGGTGTTATCTGGGGTACCACTCAAGCCGGTTTCTTCGAAATGGTTTACCCAGGTTGATAAACGAGAATTAGGTTTTCCTGCGGGAGAAAATATTGCTGTGCTTTTTCTTGCCCAGGCCTGTCAGCATCCAGATCAGGTTATTCTCTCTGATCAGCTCAGCGGCGATAAAACCTGGCGACAGCTGATTATGGGAGTATATGCGTTGTTACCGGAGCTTGAAAATATTCCCGATAAAAGAGTTGGTATCATGATGCCAGCCTCTGTGAGTGCGGTTGTGAGCTGGCTGGTTGTGATGTTCAGCGGCAAAGAACCTGTAATGGTCAACTGGACCAGCGGGATCAGTAATATCCAGTATTCTTTGCAGGCAGTGGGCGTTAAGCAGGTTATTACTGCCAAGGCCCTGACCAGCCAACTGGAACAGCGTGGAATTGCACTGGATGCTATCGGTGTCACTTGGTTGTATCTTGAAGAAATTGCGGCCCGGATACATGCGGGTCGAAAAATTATGGCCTTGCTTAAAAGCAGGCTGTTGTGGAGGAAATTATATCGGGCAGAGATTGCGAAAAATGCTGCGATTCTCTTTACTTCTGGTTCGGAAGCCCGGCCTAAAGCTGTTCCCCTGACCCATGCCAATTTTTTAGCCAATGCCCGGGATTTTTCCCAGATATTATCGTTATCCTCCCATGACCGCCTGTTAGGTATTTTGCCGGTTTTTCATTCCCTTGGCTTGGCAGGTACGATTATTCTTCCCCTTTGCACTGGATTGCGTACAGTATATTGGCCCAATCCCACCGAAGGAAGCCAGCTTGCCCGGATGATCGGGGCCTACGGTGTTACGACGTTGATCAGCACTCCAACCTTTTTGCACGGGATTCTCCGAGCCGGGAAACCAGATCTTCTCCATTCGTTGCGTTTGGTTTTTTCTGGGGCTGAGAAATGTCCAGAGCATGTTTTTGCTCTTCTTCGGGAATTCTGTCCACAGACAGTGCTTTGCGAAGGCTATGGTGTGACAGAGTGTTCTCCTGTTATCACGGTCAATTCTCCAGATGCTCCCCAACTTGGGACTATTGGCAGGATATTGGCGTCAATGGAATACGTTTTGCTTGATCCAGAAGATAATCAACCTGTTTCGCCAGGAAAGAATGGTCGTCTTTTAGTGCGAGGGCCTAATGTTTTTTCTGGATATATTGGTGATTCACCCACTCCCTTTGTCGACTTTGCTGGAAAATCTTGGTATGATACTGGAGATTTGATGTTTGAACGGGATGGGGTGCTGGTCTTTGCCGGGCGTTTGAAGCGATTTGTCAAAATGGGTGGTGAAATGATTTCCCTGCCTGCAATTGAACAGGTTCTTGAGGCTCATTATCCCACCGATGAAGGACCGGTTCTAGCTGTGGCTGCTACTGACGATGAACAGCACCCTGAATTGGTCTTGCTCACGGTGTTGGATACAGACAGGCAGGAGGCTAATCAGGCACTTCGTGAGGCAGGTTTGTCTCCGTTGCATAATATTCGCACTGTTCGCCAGGTTGACGAAATACCTCTTCTTGGGACTGGGAAGACAGACTATACAACTCTGAGTAACCTCGTTAACGAGCAGTGAAACCCTATTTTTTTTTCAATAATAATTATGGCAGTAACAAAGGGCAAATACAAAGCTTTGTCCCTACGGTATCTTTCTAAATATCTTATATCAAAAAGCGGAGTAATGATGACGAGCTGGAGCTATGAAGCATTCGAATCAACGAATTCTGGAAGGGAAGGAGTGACAGAAATGGAACTTCTGGTCAAAGAAAAATTGGAAGATTTAGGTCTGAGAGCTGAATATGCAAAAGTCGTTATGACAAATGTTATTGGAGGAGCAGCCCGTGCAGTTCTCTATTATCCAGATGACACCCTTTCCTTACCAGCGGTTAACAGTATGGGGAAATGGATAAAGAGCGATGTGAATACAATCGCTCATGATCGGGATACTGAGCGGTTTAAAGAAGAAATGTATCAGGAAATTAAATCGCTGCTTGATTCCTTAGCAGATATTCAGGCTGCACGCAGTAAGATTTCTGCTACAGCATATAAAGACGGCTACTCGACAATTACGCTTTGGTACCCAGGGGAAATTTCCTGATAGTCTTGTTACAGCCTTTAAAGATGAATTGCCTACGCGTGAATTCTTGAATAACGATATCTTAGGTAAAAATACAGAAAGAGAATAGATATACTCAACAAACTGAAAATGATAAAGCTGATAAAAGAAAATAGCCTGTTTGTTTGTATTGTTACATTTTTTTGTATCTTTATCGCACTGAAGATAGTTGACGACTACAGGAATATTTCTTTGTTGGAAACAAAGATTTATTATGAAGATTCCAAGGTTCTGAAAAATTTTATTGAAGCATACCGTTCTGTTTATCAGCAAGCCTTTATTGAAAATCATATCTCTTTGGACGAAGCAAATATGTACCTTCTTCCAACAATGGCGATTACCAGAATTTCAGAAAAGTTTGCCGAAGTAACAGGAGGAAAGGTCACTGTTAATGCTGTGACTGATAGACCTAGAAATCTCAATAATAAGGCTGACGATGTTGAGCAGAAGGCTATACGATTTTTTAAAAATAATACTGATAAGAAGGAATATTTTGAGAAAATTTCTTCTGAAAATGAGCAGTTTTATTTTTACGCATCACCCTTTTATATAAAGAAGATCTGTCTGCAGTGTCATGGATCAAGGGAAGAGGTGTTACCCCATGTGGCAGAGAAATACTCAACCGCCCTTGGTTATAAGGAAGGAGAGTTACGTGGCGTGGTTAGTATAAAGACCAAAGAGGCGAACATTAGAGATGAATTGATTAGCCTCTTTTTTGTGAAAACCACCCTTGTCACCATTGCAGGCAGCATTCTTTTTTTAACGGTTATTTTCTTTTTGATCCGTAAATTAAAGATACAGGATATTCAGTATACAGCGCAGCTTGAAGAGACCGTGCAAAAACAAACAGGCACGTTGCAGGAGCAGGTTAATCTATTGAGTGAATATTCAAAAGTTCTTGATGCAAGCCTGATTGTTTCCAAAGGAGACCTTCAGGGGAACATCACCTATGTAAATGAAAAGATGTGCCAGGTCTTTGGGTATGCATCGGACGAGCTTGTTGGCAGGCCACATTCATTTTTGCAGTATTCAGAAATGGATGATTATGCCTTTATTGATTTATGGAAGAATATTCAGTCGAAGAAGATCTGGCAAGGATTGCTGAAAAACCGTAAAAAGGACGGGAATCATTTCTGGGCACAGACAACAGTCTGCCCCATTCTGGATAATACCGGAGAAATTGTTGAGTATATTACTGCCAGAGCTGATGTGACAGAACTGGTTGAAAATCGTCGGGAGATGCAAACCCTGTTAACAACAGATAGTTTAACAGGAATTCCTAATCGGTATCAAATGCTCCTGGATCTTGGCGAGCAGGAACTGACAACGGTTATACTTTTTGACATCCATGCCTTTGCCGATATAAATGATTATTTTGGCATAGAAACAGGCGATAGTATTTTGGTTGAGTTTGTACGTCGCCTTCAGCGGGAATGTGAGAGAAAACCTTGCAAACTCTATAAACTGCCAGGTGATCAAACAGTCCTGTTGGTTAAGGAGCAATGGTCCTTAAGAGAAGTTGAGGCAACTGTAGAACAGCTTATAGATTGCATTACGCTAAAACCTTTTTATATTAACGAGAGTGAGATAGCCGTTCATGTAACCTGTGGTATTGCCTGGAATGTTGAAAAAAATGCTCTTCTTGAGGCAGATATTGCTCTGAAACAGGCCAAAAAGAATCGACAACAGTATGTTGTTAATAAGGAAAGCGGCAACATCATGTTGGAACTGGAAAAAAGGCATTCCATTGCTGTTGATATCAAAAATGCCTTGCATGAGGGGCGGGTTGTGACCTTTTTTCAACCGATTATCTGTTCGAAAACAGGAGAGATTGATAAGTACGAGTGTTTAGTTCGGATTATTGATGAGGATGGGACTGTTATTCCACCTAGTCAATTCTTAGATGCAGCTAAAAAAGCAAGAATTTATACTAAGATAACAATAGCTGTCATTGACAGTGCCTGTGCCGCCTTTGCAGATTCAGCAATGGATTTTTCTCTGAATTTATCGACCCAGGATATTCTTGACCTCGCTGTTGTCAAGCACTTGAAAATGAAATTACAGGATCCCTCTATAGCGCAACGGGCAATTCTTGAGATCGTCGAGACAGAAGGATTTGAGAATTACGACGAAGTGGCTTGTTTTATTAGAGAAATGAAAGAGATGGGTTGTAAGATAGCCATTGATGATTTTGGTAGTGGTCATTCAAACTATGAACGACTTCTCAAACTTCAGGTCGATTATTTAAAGATTGATGGTTCTATTTTAAAGAAATTGACTTCTGATGATATTTCGCAAACCATTGTTGAAACCATTGTTGCGGTTGCCAAAAAACTCGAGGTACAAACAGTTGCTGAGTTTGTCTATGATAAAGACACTGCTGAACTCGCAACAGCTCTTGGGGTGGACTTTTTGCAAGGGTACTATTTTTCCAAACCCTTGCAGAAACTCAAGGAAGGGTGAAAAAGTTTAACAAGCAGTTTTGGTAAAATAAACTCATCCTGCTGCCCTTGGGGTGGGATTACAACTTATGAAAGTGACTGGTGATTTAATATGCTGCGTTATAAAACTTTGAGTTATGCTTGTGTGCTTCTCTGGATGTTTTCTGTTCAACAGGCTTGTGCGTTGAGCGTGAATCCAGAGAGTAAAAAAGCCTTACGGAAAAGCCTGAAAGACTATTCTGCCTCAAGAAGCCAGACAGGTTCAGTACCGTCTCCAAAAAGGAGTTCAAAAACTCATAGTTCCTCAAGTTCTGGAGCAGGTTCTTATAGATGGGGCAAAGAGCAAAATAAGCTTGTTTACACCTTGCCAGAGCCGCGACCGCTTCAGTCTGCGGTATTGGTTGAGGTTGAAGATGGTGATACAATACGTGTTCTTTTGGATGATACTCCGTTTACAGTGACCCTGTACGGTATTGACAGCCCTGAACGAACACAGCCACACGGTATGCAGGCAGTTCAGGCACTGACAAAATTACTCAAGCGAAAAAAGATTCAACTACAGATTTATGATACAGACAGAGAACAGCGTCGTTGTTTGGCGCTTGTTTCTGCAGGCAAGAGGAATGTGAATGAGCTGCTTGTGAAGGGTGGGCATGCTTGGGTTAAACAAGAATATTGCTACGAGTCATTTTGTTCTGATTGGCGCTCTTTCCAGCAGAAGGCCAAGGATGCGAAAAAGGGGATCTGGTCTTACTCAGAGGCGATTGCACCTTGGTTGTGGCGGGCAATGTCCCAAGAGCAACGGCGCAATCTTCAACAAGGTTATAATCCTGTTGAGAATGGATTACGCTCCAGATATGGTAAAGATACAACAATTATTGGCCGCTAAATTATGCTGTTGGTGTTGTCCCACCCGGAAGTAGGGATGAAAATCCGGGTGGGGAAATCTGTTTTAGGACTGGCGGGTAGAAGCTGCTTCTGTTTTGTCTTCTTAATCCTTTTTCTTTTCAAGAGTGTAGGTGCGAAGCAGAGACTCTTTGGTACCATTCCAGAATGGTATCAGGTTGCCTGAATACTCCTGCTCAAGGGAGAAAAGAGTAAAAGTATGAGGTTGATTCTGTCTGTGCAGCATGTGGAAGTCGATAGTATAGTTTTGGACCTTTGGGCTTTCCCAGAAGGTGCTCATAGTGTTGCCATCCCAGCTCAAAGCTGTAATTGATGATCCCTCAAAAGATCGTAACCGTTTGAAAAAGGTGATCTTTGCCAACAAACGATTACGTCCGAGAATGATTTCAGGTGCCCCGTCGCTATTCAGATCCTGGGTCATGATGCGTGTATGCATATAGACGGATTCTGGATTGTTCGATTGATAGCGATCACCGTCTATTGTGCGTGACAAAGTCCCAAGAATTTCCTTGCTAGCCCCATAATTTTTTTCGCTTTTCCATACGGTTTGTCCTGTATTATTGATCACTGTGAGTTTATTGCTCCGGGTGATCCCGACAAACTCCAGGTCTCCGTCCAGATCCAGATCCACTCTGAGAAAGTCATAGATATTAAATCCAGATGGTACGGTAATACGTTGTACTTTTTTTAGAGACGTGTTGGCTTTTCTCTGGAGACTATAGAAAGCCCTGCTTCCGTTTTCCTGAAAAACATTTTCCTGACCAAGAAGGATGGGACGTCCCTCTGTGTCAACACCAGGGCGTAGATAATAGGGGGCATTTTGATAAAGAACACGGAAGGTTCCATCCCATTCCAGAATTTGTGATGCAGGGGTGGTGCCATTGCTGGCACCTATGTAGATTTCCTGTAACCCGTTATTGTCGAGATCTGCGAGATGCACTGTATGCAGACCAAGGTGACGAGCAAGGGGCTGAAATGCGATACGTTGAAAAGAGGCATCTGGCCTTTTATGATAGAGAACTATATTGGCCCTTTCCAGAATGACGAATTCTTCTGTCCCGTCATTATTGAGGTCACCAACAGCCATTGCTAAGGGTTTGGAAGAGAGGAATATCATCTTTTTTGATGACAGTATACCGAATTCCCTCTTCTTTATCTCTACTGGCTCAAGAATATCTTGGTTGACTTCATTGTATTTTTTTTCTTTAAAAAGACGTTCTGGATGTGCAGTATGAAAGCCTTCAAGTCCGTTGCTTTCTGCAACAGGATGGGGTTTTTCAGGTCGGGGAATGGAAAATATTTTTTCAGCAATATCAAGCGAAAGCTCGTCTAAAGCCGATAATGCCTGATCAAGTCGATTGAATGATTGCGATATCGAAATATGCGCTGTTGATCTATGGTCAAAGGCATGGATAATGATTCTATAGCCTTGCTTTTTTTCTTGAAGAGTACCTGCCAACAAAGAGGTGTTCTCCATTTTTTGTATTATTTTTTGTACAGCAGCATAGTCTTGTTGGCGAAGCAGGTTGGTCAGCTTGTCTGTACCTGTGCTCTGTGAGGTAACAATATGCCCTGTTTTTCGGGTTATGCGGGTTGCCAGAATATTAGCAAGCCCGGTTTGCAGGTGCGGCTGTGGAGTTGTAGTTTGTACCGTAAAAGGCGGGATAATGATTTCGTGTTGAGTATTTTGAATGCTTGATGCTGGTTCAGTGCTCTGTCCTGTGCTTGGCAGTGTTGCTATTGTGCCAAAGCAGGTTATGAGAATGACGTGTACATACAAAAGAAGGGGGGCCCGAGTCCGCAGGCGAAGAGCAAAAAAAGGACAATGATATGAATTCATAACTCGTTAATATCCTGATAGTGAATAGGTCGCGCAGTACGTTAAAGAGTACTCCGTAGGAATTACTTTGCAAAAGCGTAAGGATGTATCCTCTGATTATAACGCAAGCAGTAATTCTTGTCGACAAGTAGGGTTCTTCAGTGGGCTTTAGCGCGGTTTTTTGCTAAAAAGGAGGAAAGGGTATCTCTTACAGTGACATAGAGTCACTGCAAGAGATGGAGGGCAGAAGTTGATTTAATAGGAAAAGCTGATAGACATACCACCGTAAAAGGCATTTTGTCCATCCTCAGGATCAAAGAAGTTGTTCATGTCATTTGCGCTTCCCTGTTCGTCATTTGCCTGTAGAGAACGGGACCATTGGAACTCTGGGGTCACTGTCAGGAATCCTTTATAGGAAACCGGAAGATTCAGCGACATGGAAACAGCTTTGTTCGCTACATTATTGTCGTCAGGGTTGTTTGCCAGCAGTGTTGCTTTTGAGCCAACGCCAATGGCCAGGCTATTGCTGAGCTGGAACGAACGTGAAATATCAAGGGTTACGTACCAAGGCCTTTCCTCAATATTGCTCAAGGTGTTTTTGTTGTAATTTTCTAAGCCAAGGAAGACAGATCCCCTGTTTTTGTCTGGATCTTCGGTGGTGTAGATATAACCAGCAGAAAAGCCAAGGCGACCTGGTGAACCTTTATAGGAGAGCGTGATGTCCTGACCATCAAATTGACCTTGATCGGTAAATAAACCTTTCATCATGTCTTTAGATTGACCAAGGGACACGGTTACCCCTGATGAGCTTTCCCTTGATGAGCTTTCGTTATCAAGGCCTCCGTACATTCCAGCGGCCAATAAGAAACTGCTCACCGCACTCTCATTATAGCTGCTGGCGATGATATTCTGCTTGGCATTTTCAGCACAAGCAGATTCCGTGCCGCTTAATAATGCTGTCAGTGCAATACACAGATATGAAATTTTTTTGAGGACCATTTTTTTTCTCAGGAATATAGTTATTCTCGTGACTATAATTTACTATACAGCTTGAATTTTGAAATGGCAATACAAAAAACTGTACAAAGTAGTAGTCGTAAAAAAGAAAACTGATTTGTATGGGCGAGTAGAAAAAAACACGGCAATATGCCCTCATAAAATTTCTCGGACAATCAGGCAAAAGAAACGATCATTTTTTTGAAAATCACTTTTAGAGTGGGTAAAGAACCACTGATTATAACGGATTCTGTTGATACGGCAACGCGTTGTTTTCTTATGATTAATAATTGAAGCGCTAGCTCATTTTTCGGCAACTGTGTCCTCAAAAACGTCTAAAACGGAATATCACCGGTATTATTTGCATCCATAACAGTTTGGTTTATATGTAGAAAGTAAAATAAACAGAATCCGTTATAAACAGGAACTTTCAATCTATTTGTATTACTGCAACAAAAAAGGGGCACCGCAAAGCAGTACCCCTTTGAACAGAAAATTGATTCGTACAGCAGGTTAACCAAGCAGTTCTTGTACAGTAGCTGCGATGGATGCGCCATCCAGTCCCTGCTGTTTGTACAGGTCAGCCGGGCTTCCAGAACCGCCATACTGCCTGACCCCAAGGCGACGTAGTTTCGGAGACAGTTCCTTATCCATCAAAGTTATGGCAACAGAGGCACCCAGACCAGTATCAGCATGATGATCTTCCACCGTTATAATGGGACCAATGGCCGCAGCCTCAACAATGGCCTCCTCATCCAGCGGAATCAAAGAAGCCATATTCAGTACTGCAACGGATTTACCAGCTTTTTTAAGAATCTGCCAAGCCTCAATACAGGCCGGAGTGACTGCCCCATAGGTGATAATGGTGGCATTAGTTCCCTGGCGCAGCCAATCGGCCTTGCCCGGTGTGAAGACGTAGTCTGCATCATAGAACACAGAGCCGTCTTCTTTGGTGATGGTTGGGGTCTTGGAGCGGCCCATGCCGACAAAATGATTACCTGGTTGGGTAGCGATATAGCGAACAATCCGATCTGTCTGGTTGGGATCACAGGGCATGAAGACGGAAAACCGGAAGTAATTTTTCATCAGGCCCAGATAATCAATACATTGATGGGTGGGACCATCTTCACCCACATCCAGGCCCACATGGGTTGCCACGACCTTAAGATTCGTATGATTGAAGTCGTTCAAGCGGTTCTGATTATAGACCTCGGATACAGCAAAGGAACCAAAGGTGGAAAAGAAGGTCACCATATTTTCGCAGCTCATGGCACCAGCAGCACCAGCAGCATGATGCTCCTGAATGCCCAGCTCCAAATAGCCCCCAGGAGAGTGCTTATGAAAACCACCCATTTTCACAGAGCCTTCCAGATCACAGGATATTCCGGTAATCACGGGTGCTTCACCGGGTTTATTATTGGCCTCAGCTAATCCCAGCAGGGCATTACCGTAACCAGAACGACAATCGGTCTTTTCATCCGCTGCATAGACAATGGGCTCTCCTGGCTGGATCTCAGGATAATCAGCCCGTGGTGGCATAATGGTTGCTGTGCTTACAGGTTCGTTGCGCCGTGCTTTCCACTCTTCAAAATCATTATCCACGCCCAGTTCCGCCAAGGCATCAGCCAGCATATCTGCTGGTAGCGGTGAACCGTGGTACTTGGCCTTATTTTCCATAAAGGAGATGCCCTTACTCATGGTTGTTTTGGCAATAATGACTGTGGGCACTCCACTGATATTACGGTAGGCATCCCGCATGGCCTGATACAGGGCTTGGTAATCATGACCGTCTTTGACAACCACCGGGTTGAAGCCCAGCCCGCCGTAGAGTTTCTGCATACACTGAGGCATAATATCTTCAGTACTCCCACAAATCTGAAGTTTGTTGCGGTCAATCAGCACGGTCAAGTTATCCAGCTTATATCTGACTGCATGGCGGATGGCTTCAGCAATCTGTCCTTTTTGCTGCTCGCCATCACCCATCAGACAAAAGACCCGATTTTTTTTGCCCTGAATTTTAAAGGCATGGGCCATACCTACAGCAGTGGACAGGCCTTGGCCCAGGTTGCCAGTATCCCATTCCACACCAGGGACGATTGATTCCACATGGCCGGGGAATCCTGAACCTGTGCGACGAAAACCAATAAGAAAATCCTCTTCACTAAAATAGCCATTTTCAGCCAGCACACTGTATACACCAGGTGAAATATGGCCGATAGACTCTACCATGCGGTCACGTTCTGGCATGCGGGGATTGGCAGGATCATGATTGAGCAGACCGTAGGCTACCAGCAGCATGTCCAGGGAGGACAGGGAACCACCAGGATGGCCTGAGGCGGCCAAGGAGGTGGATAATAAGATACGCTTTGCACAGCGGGTGCGCATCTCCTTCAGGGTTGCGATTTCCTCAGCCGTTAATTCGGGTGCGGAAAGGTCAAAAGTCAGGGACATCAGAAACTCCTATTATATAATAAAAAAAATTCGAGCAAGGAAGATTGCTCGGTTAATTCATATACGTGATCAAAGGAGATAGGGCGCATTCTCCTGTGTATGCTCTGAACATGAGAGTACACGCAACCCGTTATAATACAATGTTCCAGAAAGACAATGAGAAAGAAATAGAAGGGGTGATTTCGTTTTAGGAGATATCCGCCTCAGTGGTTCGATGATCTTCCAAAAAATAATCAACCGTCAACTCGATGCCAGCAGGGATATCAATAAGGGCCCGGTCACCCTCGCTATCCGGCTGAAGATTATGCTCCGAACTATGGTTTATGTACTGGCTATTATCCAGGGTCATGCAATAATTATCTGCACCATAGGGATAGGGAACAGAATGGGACAGGACGAACTCTTTTGCTGCTTCAGGCATTCCGCCCACCTGCTCTGGATTGAGGATAATATCAATCAGGGGATCAAATTTCCAGACCAAGGTGCCCTTGGGAATAAATTCACCGGCAAAAACGCCCACTCCGTGAATGGTACTCTTATCAAGATAGGTCTTGACTAATAACATCTGATTACACCTTGTTCTGTCCGTTCTATGCAGGAACTGAGTATTTTCATTGCCGTTGGCAAGCCCATCTTCCCTAACAATTCAAGAAAAGGTTCCGGGGCCAACTCTTCCACATGCTTCATTGCCCCCATATCCCATCTCCCATTGGCGATAAGGAGAGCAGCTGCAACTGGAGGTACACCTGCTGTATAAGATACAGCCTGGGAGCCGACCTCTTCATAGCATTGCTGATGGTCGCAGATATTATAGAGAAAAATTTCCTTTGCTTGCCCGTCCTTCTCACCTTTGATCAGATTACCAATACAGGTTTTTCCGGTATAACCGGGAGCCAGAGAAGCCGGATCAGGCAGACATGCCTTCACCACTTTCAGAGGAACTACTTCCAGCCCCTCTGCCGTGGTAACCGGTTCGTGACTGAGCAGACCAACATTTCGTAACACATTAAAGCAGTTGAGATAATGTTCACCAAATCCCATCCAGAAACGGATATGCTCGGCATCAATATGTTGCGGCAGGGAGTGGAGTTCATCATGCCCCATGAGATAGACCTTACGCCTGCCCACTCCGGGAAAATCAAACTCCATTGCCCGTGAATGAGGTGGACACACCTTCCATTGCCGATCCTCCCAATACCCGACTTCTTCCACAATTTCGCGAAAGTTCACCTCTGGATCAAAATTGGTGGCAAAATATTTGCCATGATTTCCGGCATTGACATCCATGATATCGACACTGTGAATTCTGTCGAATTCATGTTTCACGGCATAAGCACAGTAAGCATTCACCACTCCAGGGTCAAATCCCGCACTGAGCACCGCTGTTACGCCTTTTTCTGCAAACAGCGGTTGGCGTTGCCACTCAAAATGCGCATACCAAGGATAGGGAAGGTTCAGGGACTCGCTATCCTCATGCACGGAGGTATCAATATAGGCCGCCCCAGTGGCAAGACAAGCATCTATGACGGATTTATTAATAAAGGTGGAGCCAACATTGATTACGATCTCTGCCTCGGTTTCTTTAATCAGCTGGACCACATTATTAATTGCACTGGCATCCACCTGTTTGCTGAAGATTTTTTTTTCAGCATCCTTCAGTTTGTCTTTTGCCCGAATACTGGCAATGATTTCCTCGCATTTGCTTTGTGCTCTTGAAGCAAGGCAGATATCACCCAATAGATCATTATGCTGAGCGCATTTATGGGCCACAACAGATCCTACACCACCAGCCCCGATGATCAAAACATTTTTTTTCATTTCTCTGAAGTTATTTTTCCTCAACATAAGTCGGCAGCCCAATGCTATCTAACAGTGTAATGAAAGGATCAGGATCAAGTTCTTCCACATTCACCATGCGACGGACATCCCATCTCCCATCTGCGATAAGGAGGGCAGCGGCAACTGGTGGAACTCCGGCTGTATAGGAGATAGCCTGGGACTCGACCTCCTGATAACATGCTGCATGATCACAGACATTATAGATGAACACTTCACGATTCCTGCCATCCTTTTGTCCTTTGATAAGATTACCAATACAGGTCTTACCAGTATATCCCGGTGCCAGGGAAGCAGGATCAGGCAAACAGGCCTTAACAACTTTCAGCGGCACAACCTCTTGCCCTTCCGCAGTTGTTACGGGCTGCTCAGAAAGGAGACCGATATTTTTCAGGACATTGAAGCAGTTGATATAATGGTCGCTGAAGCCCATCCAGAAACGAATGTGGCGGGCATCAATATTTTTATACAGGGAATGTAACTCATCATGGCCGGTCAGATAGATGGTCTGCTCACCCACCACCGGAAAATCATAGACCTGTTTTTCTGAATGCACAGGTTTCGCCACCCACTGGCGATCAATCCAGGTCCAAACCTGGCCGGTAAATTCCCTGAAATTGATCTCTGGGTCAAAATTAGTGGCAAAATATTTACCATGATCACCGGCATTGACATCCATGATATCTATGCTGTCAACGGTATCAAAATAATGCTTCACCCCATAAGCGCAATAGGCATTAACCACGCCTGGATCAAATCCAATCCCCAAAATAGCGGTCACCCCTTTTTCCTGGCAGGCATCCAGATATTTCCACTCATAATTTGCATACCAGGGAGGTTGTTCGCAGATTTTATCCGGTTCCTCGTGAATGGCGGTGTCGATGTAGGCAGCCCCTGTGGTCAGGCAGGCATGGAGAACCGACATATTAATAAAGGCCGTGCCCAGATTGATGACTATGTCCGATTTGGTTTCTTCAATAAGCCGCTTGGTCGCCGGAATATCCAAGGCATCAAGTTGGCAGGAGTACAACTGGCCGTCTTTGTTTTTCAGACTTCCTTTCTTCTGGACGCTTTCTATGATGGCCTCACATTTTTCCTGCGTTCTGGAGGCAATGCAGATGTCACCCAGAATATGGTTATGCTGGGCGCATTTATGGGCTACAACCTGTGCAACCCCACCGGCCCCGATAATGAGTACGTTTTTTTTCATCTTGATGATCCTCTGCTTGGCCCGAGATTATTTTTAAAATCCTGATACGAAAAGGTCTTCACTGTATCGTAGTGACCAGTCAGTCGTTTGATAATAATTGACGGCATGTTCAGGCCATTAAACCAGTTCATTTTGACCATAGTGTATCCACCCGCATCACAAAGTTTGACCTGATCTCCTGGTTTGAGAGGAGTGTTTGTGCGATATTCTCCGAAGATATCACCAGCAAGACAGGATTTTCCCGCAATGATGTAATGGAGTTCCCCTGTTTTTGCAGAATCTTTGACTTGTGCCGTTTCCTGATAGGTCAACAGGTCAAGCATATGGGCTTCAATGGAGCTATCAACGATGGCAATGTCACGTTCGTTGTGGACGATATCTAAGACTGTGGTGACAAGGGTGGTGGAATCGGTGATGGCTGTTTCGCCCGGTTCCAGATAAATCTGCAGATCAAACTGTTCACTGAATGCCTTGAGTTTTTTAATAAATTCTTCCAACGGATAATCATCACGGGTGAAATAGATGCCCCCACCAAGGCTCAACCAATCCAGCTTGTAAAATAACGTACTGTATTGCTTTCCAATCTGGTTCAACAGAGAAGAAAAATTTTCGAAATCAGTATTTTCACAATTATAATGAAGCATAGCCCCATTAATTAATGCATTGGCCTCGGGTGGTGGAGGTCCAATAATTCCCAACCGGGAATACTGCCGGGCCGGGTCAGCCAGATCATACTCTGAATAACTCAGCTGAGGATTGAGGCGCAGCCCTCTGGCAAGATGCTTTGTTTGTTCAGCAAATTGCTGAAGTTGGCTGATAGAGTTGAAGATGATTTTATCCGAGATAGAGGATAGCTGTTCAATATCCTGCTCAGAAAAGGCAACGCTATAGGCATGGACTTCTTTGCCGAATTCTTCGTAACCGAGCTGGGCCTCATACAAAGAACTGCTGGTGGTTCCATCCATGTATTGGCGCATGAGGTTGAAAACAGGCCAGGTGGAAAAGCATTTCAGGGCCAGGACAGATTTTGCCCCAGCCTGAGTACGGACTTGTTGAATTCGTTTGAGGTTTTTGAGGAGCTTTCGCTCATCAATCAGATAATAAGGAGTGGGATATCTCATTTCCACTCCTTTTCAGTTTGCCTCCATTGCCGAAACGGCCCCCGTTCAGGCAGAGTTGCGCCACGATCCAGAAAGGCGGAAAATATCTCCTGCGGGTTAAAATGCTTTTTTACTACCTGGATTACCACATGTTCAGCAAATGTTTTGCAGGAAAAAATATCCAGATAAGCATCCCGGTTATTATCACTGAAATGACCCGTAATAGCTGAGGTCTCAATCAGTTGCACCAGAGAATAACCAGCTGCCTCATAGCTGTGTTCAGCAAAATGGACAATGACAGGCTCGCCATATACCTTCATGTCAATGGCTTCGACCAGCTCCTGGACAAAGGTGGCAATAGCCTCTTTTTTACAAACATTGGTATTACAATCTGCAAGATCTAAGAGCAGATGCTGCCCCCATATATTTTTCATCATAGTTCTCCCTGTTCATAATATGTTATCACGGCACCTCAGACCTCAGACTTCAGACCATAGGGAATGAGATGCACCTGACCGGAAAACACACCGGCAAAAAAAGTATTTTTCCAGGGTTCCAAGATACGTTCTTGAATTGCTGAATAGTGCTTTTTTCATCAGAGGTATGGAAGTGGATCTTGTATTGCGTGAAAGTACAGGGCAGGCTTTCAAACTTCTTTGAACTGCTTGATCCAATGTTCTTTTTTTGTGCCCTTCTCCAGTGAGAGGGTAAAGATTATTGGGAAACAATCTGGTTCCGTCCCTGTTCTTTTGCTTTATAAAGCCGCCTGTCTGCCTCAATCAATAAATCATCGGTTTTTTCATCATAAACACTAATGCCGCCGCTCACAGTTACTTTAAGTCCATCATAGGGCCAGGTCAATTTTTCGACATTTTTACGGATATTTTCGCCTACCAGCTCTGCTTCTTCCCGGCCCTGATTGGGGAGGAGAATTAAGAATTCCTCTCCACCATAGCGGCCAACAATATCTGTTTCCCTGACAGACTCTCGCAGGGTTTTTGCCACTGTTATCAGAATCTCATCTCCAGCCTTATGTCCATAGGTATCATTAATATGTTTGAAGAAATCAAGGTCAAGCATCATGACAGCAAGTTCTGGTGCGTATCGGCTGCACCGTTCAATCTCGCGCTGTAAATCTTCCATGACCTTTCTATGGTTGAGCAGACGGGTCAAACCATCAGTCACTGCCAGTTCTTCCAACTCGTTTTTCTGTCGGTTGAGTTCTCTCAGCATGTGGTTGTACTGTCTGGTCAAATGACCAATCTCATCTGATCGGTCAGAGCGTATTTGTTTGGATAAGTCTCCAGTACCAATGATTTCTTTTATATGTTCGGTCAAGTTCGAGACAGGTTCAAGAATAACTTTATTGAGAAACAGGGCAATAACCAGAAGCAAAACAACAAGAGAGATAACCACTGATTCCATAAGCGTAAACACAGTGGCTCTTCCTTTTTCTATAATTTGTGCCTTTTTCTTTACCTGAACAACCAGGCTCTCTTCTTCCTTGGTATTCAACAAATCAATGCTGATAGACAAGTCCAAGTCAGCCTGCTCTGTAATTGAAAAAGAGCTGTTCGTCGCAATGTTTTTCGCAGGGATAAAATTTTTATACTCTGGTTTGATTTCTTCTGAGGCCTGGAGAATTTCAAACTGTACATGCGTTTGTTCTTTGATACGTTCAATAATATCTTCATCCAGAAAAAAACCCATTGCTAAGATACCCTTCTGAGGTCCCTCAAGGGCACTGTTCAAAATTGGACGGGCAACAAAGAGGATCATCTTATCCGAAGTATTGATGATGCCCGAAATAACCCAGTCGGGACCATCTCCTACTCGCTTTGTGTAAAAAGATTCTGGAAAGGAGTCTTCAGCAAAAATTTTTGATGCCAGATGGGGAGGTGGAATAGACTCTTCCTTATTTAGGTCGAACATCTTTCCCCAAATAATCTTTTTGTCAGCATCAAAGATATAGAACAGATTAAGTTCACTCGTTATAAATGTAGCGTCGGGTAGATTGCTCTCAATGTATTCGCTATTGCCATCTACGGCAAATTGAGAGGTATCGTCCCAAAATGCCCAGTCACTACAGACCATATCCAGATGCTTAAGCTCGTTATTGAGAGCATCTGTTATACGGTTGATATCTTTTTTCGCTTCTTCATATTCAAGCTCAACAAAAGCTGGGTAAAGGGTTTTTCTATGCATAACATAGCTTGCTGCTCCATAGCACAGAGAAACCATAATTAATATAACGCCAATTTTTAGTCTTAGTGACCATTTACCAACTTTTTTTTTCATCATCTCTCCTCTTTTCAGAGTTGATAATCCAGAAGATTACTGCCTCGCCTTGGGCGAATAATATTCAAAATGGGATGAGTGCTTTCATAAGCTACTCAAATAATTGATCAGATCGTACCGGAACCGCAAACAAATCAACTTTCTGATATTTTTTACAGACAGTTACAATAAATTGCTCGGAAAAAAAAGGTCCATCAAGATATGCATAACCCCCGAGTACCTTTTCTTGTTTTTTAAGATGAGGAAAAATTGTTTTTACGCTATCTTCCTGACCAAGAGCTTGAGGAACAACGGCTGCGTAATACTGTGGACATTCTTCAGAAGGAACATACTGCTCTATCAGGCGCGAAACTTCATCCATCATGCTCTGTTCACGTTCGTCAATATCCTGATCAATATGAATGAGCATTCGGAGGATATCGCCGAATTGGGATACCTGCTGGGCAGGAGGGGAGGTTTTGAGATAGGCAATGATATTTTCCCGGATTTTACCGTGATTCTCTTTTTGTTGACAATCTTGTTTAATCTGTTGCCAGTCAAGATCTATATTCCAGCGGTTGGCAAATTCCTGAATGAATACTTTTTCCGCCTTTGCCAATTTATTATCCAGCATGGAGAATTGGATGAGAATGTCAAGGATTACCTTCTTGTGTGAAGGTTGAATAACCGATTGCGCCAGTTCACCGATTTCTTTTCGTTCCTGGTGGTAGGTCTTTTTCATCATTTTCCAGAGAGCACTTCTGCGTTCGCCTGTAACCCAGAAACCAATAGCAACAAAGAGCTCGAATAGACCAAAGACGAGCCAGATTAATGCATCAATGAATGAAGGCCAGGCCCGGTTGATAGTCAGGTCAATGGAATAGACCATGCTGGAAAATAAACCTATACTAACAGCTGAAATGGAGATACTTTCCGCAACGACCTTTTCGTGCTTTCTTTTCCAGAGCTTGTTCAGGGAAAGATAGGCTTCGGAAAGAGAGAAGGCCACGGCCCCATAGGCCATAAACTTCATAATTATTCTAAAAAAATCCAAATTCTTATTCTCCAGTATGTTTTTTATCCCGACCCAGGGGTCACGGAAGTGTTGAAGAGAAAAAAGGTAATTTGCAGCAATGTAGACAATTATTTATTATATTTCAATAAACTTATGCCCATCTTTTTAATTTTTCAGGAAACTTATTTATTTTGCAGGAAATATACCGCCTAATAGTACGTTATGAAAAACCACCCTTTTCTTAATAAAAACTCATTTGTTTTGGCACCATTGGCAGGCTACACTGACTTGCCTTTTCGTCTTATCTGTCGGGAAATGGGAGCCGACCTGGTCGTATCGGAGATGATCAGTTGTCATGGGCTTGTCTATGGTCAGGAGAAAACCCTGCTCATGTTACAAACAGTTCCGGAAGAACGACCGTGGGCAATCCAGCTTTTTGGCAATGAGCCGGAACTCATGGGGCAGGCTGCGGCTCTGGTTTCTCAAAGACCCGTTGATTATATTGATATTAATATGGGCTGTCCAGTTCGTAAGATTATTAAAAAGGGTTCTGGTGCTGCCCTGATGAAAGCAGAAAAACTGGAAACAGCAGAAAAAATTATCCAGGCTGTGGTTGCCCATGCTGACTGTCCGGTGACTGTTAAATTCCGTAGCGGCTGGAATGAAGATACCATCATAGCTCCAGAATTTGCCCGGATGGTAGAGTCAGCCGGGGCTGCCGCAGTGACAGTGCATGCCCGAACCTGGGCCCAGCAATTCGGGGGTAAGGCTGATCGCCGAGTCATTGCGGCGGTGAAAGATGCTGTGCGTATCCCGGTGATCGGGAACGGAGATATCCTTTGCTATGAAGACGGACTGGAGATGATGGATGAGACCGGCTGTGACGGGGTCATGGTCGGACGTGGAGCTTTGGGCAATCCTTGGGTTTTCCGTTCCGAGGGGATACCTGAAACCATAGAGGCCCGCTTGCCGGTGATTCGGCGTTATTTAGAACTTGCTGAACAACATCTGGACAGCAAACGTTTGCTCTTTCGCATCAAGAATCATACCTGCCGTTATTTTAATGGGGTGCATGGGGCTGCGGAAATTCGTAAGCGAATCATTGCCAGTCCGTCACTTGAAGAAATTAAGAATATTCTCAGCAAGCTTGCTTGACACTTTCTTCCTGCTTTATTATTTCTTCCTTTTATGCCGGGCAGACAGGCAGGTCTGCCCCTCCTTTTACTGCGCTTTCATCTTGACAATCAGCTAACCTGCTTTTAAGCTGCAATGAATTCTTGTTGCCCCTTTCGGATCTCCCGGTAAAGAGAGAGGGCGATGTTTATTGACTCAAAAACGACACCTTTCCCTCTGAATAGGTGCATTTCATGCGGCTCGCTGAAGTTTTTCAATCTTCAGATTCATTGAATGCTTGATTTGGTTTGTTATAACCTTAATCCTGAATTTCTCTTGAAG
>NZ_JALAAI010000011.1:0-49651 GCF_052785085.1 Candidatus Electrothrix sp. | reverse complement strand
CTGACCAATAATGAGGCGGAGCAAGCACTACGTCATTGGGTTATTGCGCGCAAATTAAGCCACGGTACCCGTAATGGCCAAGGCAGTCATGTGTTCGCCATACTTGCGAGCGTGATTGATACGTGTAAGAAGCGCAACGCCTGTCCGTGGAAATATCTCGCTGAGGTTATCACGGCTCGGCGCCAGGGGCTGGATGTGCCTCCTCTGCCTCTTGCTGCGTAAAAAAAATGAGAGGGGTCTGAACGGTTACGTCTCTTCTGTTTCCAGCGGCTTCATAAAACGAAGAAATGATTTCTCATTAACTTGAGCATAGTTGATATATTCTTTTTCCCCTTGTTCAAAAGAATGAAGAGCCTCTTTTTCCCAGAGTGCAGGCTTATTTTCAGGCCGTTTGGGGTCAAGGCTTGTAATACGTCCCTGTACAGAAATGCTATCTTTTCCAAGCTCGTAAACTTGCCTGGAGATATATGCCGGGTTCATTAAAGTATATTTTTTTCCAGCTATTGTTACATCACGATTTTCAATATCAAGGTAAGGATTGGGCTGGTTATACTTAGAGACCGGAACATAGACACCACCATGCGATACAGCCCATGCCCGATATAACATATCTTTTTCCAAGAACATAAGAGCATGCGTCTCAGCCAGTTGCTGTGTTGTTTTTTTCATATTCTGTTGATTCCAGATCAACAGTAGAAGTAATAATAATGTCCACACAACAAGGGACAAAATCAAGAATTTGACAAGTAAAAAACTGGTAGTTATTTTTGTCTGCATAATTATAAGAAGGCAGTAGTAGTTATTTTGAATCGTTAAGGAACGGGAATTAAATAACTGTCGCTTTTCGAGGCAGCAATGCCTGTTATCACATCAGTCTCTGGGAGACAAATAAGGCAATTATTGAAGAATTATTCCTAAGAATAAAACGTTCCTTTTGCAGCTATATCTGCATCAATTATGCCTGTGTCTTTCGAATAATACTGTTCAAAAAGTTGTATATTTTGGAATAAAAATTACAATGACTTATTGTAATAGAAATAGATATCTTTATCAGTAATAATAAATATTATACTTATTTAAAGGAAATATTTTGTTAAAGACAAGAAAAATGAATACTTTTTACACTTTCTGACCGAGGCAGGTACAATATATTCTGTAAAAAGTTAACAGTTCGAGATGACAAGATATACAGGTATTGTTGATTGGTTATGCAATCTGACAAAACTGTAATGTTGGAAAAAAATACTCATATCGCTATGGCAAAACTTCTTTGGATTGCGTAGTGATGGGGATAGGAAGACAAGACAAAAAAGGGGGGTAAAAAAAAACACTTTCTGCTGGCTGTATGCAGGCTTGCTTGCGGGCTACAGTATTTACGTCATCTGAAAGGGAGCCATGAGTATAACCTGCTGATTTTTGAGCAATCATTGTCAGGATCAGATGACGTTTATGTCATTCCTTCACAAATTCGCCAACCTAATTTGGTCGAGCCACAATCATCCGGTATTCCCCTTTGCAACACTTTCCTGGTGTTGCTTTGTCGTGTAAAACTGAAAGATTATGATTTTCAAGTAAAGTAAAGAATTCATTCTCATATGTTGCTTTTCCAAAATCAACGGTGGTGAGATACCTTAATTTGGGTTTGGCAATGTCTAATAACCAGGATTTTTCCTTAAACATGGTTTGAGAAAATACTATTTCGCCGTTAGGATGAAGGCAGTCCTTTACTTTATCTAAAATCAAGGGCTGATCATTGAACAGCATAAAGCTCATGCTAAAAAGAACAAAATCATAAGATTTATTATTGGGTGGGGAAAACTGTTCAATAGGCTCATGGTAAATGCTTAAATGATCTTGAAGATCATACTTTTTGATGAGGCGCTTACAATTCTTTAAATAAGCTTTATTGATATCTATTCCTGTTATGTTTAGTTGCTTAGATTTAATTACAGGATGAAATGTTTTTAGCATCTTGCCATTGCCGATTCCAATATCTAAAATACTTGAATCGTGAGGGAAATATTCTAAACAATATTCATAGCCATGATTGGTGAAATCCTTGATGATGTAGTTATACAGTAGGTTTCTCATTTTCTGATGTAATCCTTTGTCGTGTTATCAAGTAACACCACTAAATTATTTTTTATGCGTAAGTTGCTTTCTAAATAGCTTATTAAGTTCTTCATGTAGCGTTCTTGCAGTTTCTACCAGAAACGTCAAGTTGTGCAACGAAAGGAAATTCTTGGCCTCGCCAAAGTATGACTCCTTCTTCAGCGATTAGAGAAGTAATATTGCGTTCGCAGTCCTCAAGGTATTGCTTGCTATATACCTTGATCTCAATGAAGGAGTCCTGTTCGGTTTTTTTGCCATTCTTTCAGCCCAGGCGGGATTTACAAACAAGTTGTTTGTACAGGTTTTTTTAAGACGACATCCAGTATGCAATATTTGATGAGTTTTTCTTAATCAAGAACGTCATTATGACATTATGAACTTTTTAGAGCAACCCGAATTTTTATTTCAAGCAGGACGTGACTGGCCCAAATGGGCAAGAAAAAAAATCAGCATTCATTGCAGACCAGGCGAATACTCCGTATAATCACCTCGCAAACTGTATTGAAAGAAACGCCTGACAGCACCTGTGATCCTTAACGAAATCATGACAAAAGCACCTGCAAATATTATTTTGATCGGCATGCCCGGCTCTGGCAAGAGTACTGTTGGATCCCTCCTTGCCAGCAAGATATCCCGCAACTTTCTGGATACAGACCAGGTTATTCAGGAATCACAAGGGCGGGCATTGCAGGATATTGTAAATACAGAGGGACAGGCTGTGCTCCGGGTTCTTGAAGAACACGTCTTGCTGAACCTTACTGTACAAAATTATGTCATTGCCACAGGAGGAAGCGCTGTTTACAGTGAGCAAGGCATGGTGCATCTCAAAGCCAGTGGTCTTGTTCTTTTTCTTGATGCAGATAAAATCACCTTGGAGTCGAGAATCCATAATTTCAGTTCACGAGGTCTTATCAAGCAACCAGGTCAGACCTTTGCGCAATTATTTGACGAACGTCTTCCGTTATACAGGAAATATGCAGATATCATCATTAACAGCACAGGGCAGACGCAAGAAGGAGTTTGTGTCGATATTATTGCCGAACTGGAGAAAAATAATATATAATGAACGAGAAAAAACGACCACGCTGCATCATTCTTGCCATAACAGGGGCCACGGGTATGTTGTATGTCAGAGCCTTACTTGACCTGTTGGCAGATCAGGATGTGGCTGTGGATGCGATTATTTCTGATTCCGGTAGAAAAGTCCTTCGGTTAGAGCAGGATATGGGACCTGAAGATCTGCCTGGTATCAAGCGTTGGTTTGCAGCAGGTAATTTTACCGCCCCTCCGGCCTCGGGATCAGCCCCTTATGATGCCATGATTATCCTGCCCTGTACGGTCGGAACTCTGGGAGCCATTGCCAGTGGTTTTTCTGGAAATCTGATCCACCGGGCAGCGGATGTCTGCCTGAAAGAGCGGCGGCCCTTGCTTCTTGCTGTCCGGGAGACGCCATTAAATCGCACCCATCTCAACAATATGCTGACTCTGCATGATGCCGGAGCAACCATTTGTCCACCCATGCCCTCTTTTTATTTGCATCCTCAGAACCTTCAGGAAATGGCTCGTCAGTTTGCCAGTCGGGTCTGTGATCAGATCGGGATTCATCTTGAGGGGATGCCTCGTTGGCAGGGTGTTATTTCCAGCTCGTCCCTTGGGGAGAGATAAACAACACAGCATGCAAAAAACAATGAAAACAGAGGGAAAGGGGCAGGATAAACAAAGTACAAAGATAAGGCCGGAACAACAAGTGTTCCGGCCTTTTGTTAATATAATAGTTAAACCAGCCTGTCTGAGATTCCTTAATCTTAGTCGCGTCCTCCACCAAAAAAGCTGAGTAACATAATAAAAAGATTTATAAAATCAAGGTAGAGCGCCAAAGCTCCGGTAATCGCACCCTTCTGAA
Source organism: Candidatus Electrothrix sp. (assembly GCF_052785085.1). NCBI lineage: Bacteria > Pseudomonadati > Thermodesulfobacteriota > Desulfobulbia > Desulfobulbales > Desulfobulbaceae > Candidatus Electrothrix > Candidatus Electrothrix sp. Next base: position 45,636 of record NZ_JALAAI010000011.1, on the reverse strand, counting down.
CCACATCGTCACCCTGCTGCATAATACCCTGCTCACCTATATTTTTGATCCTCTGAACATCATAAGCGGTCAAACCAACAAATACCAGCACACCAACAGCGGATATTGCCAGGTGCAGAGTTGAACTCCCTAAAAACATATTAACCACTGAGGCAAGGATAAGCCCGACCAGCCCCATAAACATAAAGGATCCTACCCCTGACAAATCCTTCTTGGTGACCAATCCATAAACTGCCATAGCCCCGAACATGCCAGCAGTAATCATAAAGGTAGCTGCGATTGATGTGCCCGTATAGCTAAGAAAAATCATAGAAAAAGTGAGCCCATTCAAAGCGGCATACACCACAAACAACGCCGTTGCCGTATTGGCCCGAATTTTCTCAATACGGGCAGAAAGGTAAACAACGAGACCAATCTCAGCAAGAAAAAGTAACCAATATACTCCTGAACTCGCCATGATGTATGCTAGATTAGTATTGGCAGTAAACCAGGCCACAACACCTGTCAAAGCCAACCCTCCCGCCATCCAGTTAAAGACCTTGGCCAGGAATATTGTTGAAGCCTCCTGCTGCGCCCTGACATTCACTGCGGTATTGCTCGCATACTTTGTTTCCATATTGTATAGTCTCCTGATAAAATTTAAAGGATTTACCACGTTGTGCCGCACACTCGACTGTCGGCTATACTATAATTATCTCTGATTAATGTAACCACTCTGTTGAAACAAGGCAAGGAATTCAGGAGAAAAGACTATGAAAATCGCGATCAGTGGCAAGGGCGGGGTCGGTAAGACAACCATCATGGCGTTATTGGCTGGAGAACTGAAAAGACAGGGGCGTAGGGTGCTGGTTATAGACGCTGATCCCAGTCCGCATATGGCAGAGACCTTGGGGGTTAAAAATGCACAAGAGGTGAAGCCCATTGCAGAAATGAACACCCTGCTGACAGAACGGGCCGGGAAAACCCAGGGATCTCCTTTTTACAACCTCAATCCAGAAGTAAATGATCTGCTACAAGATTTTATGCTGGAACAGGATGGCATCCGCCTGATGATTCTTGGTGCCGTGCAAACAGCCGAAGGAGGCTGTGCTTGTCCGGAAAATCATGTGCTTCGTAAAATGTTAAAAAAGATGCTTCTGAGTGCTGATGAAACCGTTCTGTTAGACATGGAAGCCGGGGTAGAACATCTGGGGCGGGGGACAGTGGCTGGGGCAGATTGTCTTCTGATTGTGACCATTCCATCCAGATCTGGTATTCGTACGGCCCTGAAGATTAAAAAAATGGCCGATGATGTGGGGATACCTCGGGTTTGTTTTGTCGGTAATCTGGTACAGGGGCAGGAGGATGAAAAATTTCTTGAACAGGAATTGGGAGAACAACCTCTTGTTTGTTTTCCAGACTCACAGGCTGTGCGCCGTGCTGAGCGGGCTGAGCAGGCAATACTTACGATCAAAGAAGGCTTACAGGAGGTTCCTGGGCAATTGGTAGAAAAGCTTTTCGTTACAGAATAACGGGTTCATATTGAGCAAAGAAACTGCCCTACATCAGAGTTATCTTTGTACTCGCTGCTCATTGCCTGGCCCACAAGAAAACTTTGAATATAGAGAAAGATGCAAAGAAAACGTGGGCTGGTATGAGTTCTGTTCAGAAATATATGTTCATCACCAGTTAAAAGAAACCAGCAGGCAACGAGAAGGAAAACAACTGATAACGAACCTAGGGTAACAAAGAAAAGTGTTTCAAATCCATTGATTGTTCCCTGTTTTTTTTTTCTGCTTAACTGATCTTTTTTTACAACCATATCAATTCCTCCTTTTTTGGTTCTTTTGTACATCAATTGATCATGGGTACGTTTTGATGTTCTGATTTGTGCGGTCAGGATAAGGGGTGTTACTGCTTGATTGTTTTTAATCAGCCAACCTTGTTATTATTACCTTCCTCCTTAAAGATTGAATACTGCAATCTTGTGTTATTTTTTATACCCATTAAGTCAAGAGTAAAAATTTTTAAATATTTAGCACTATTAATAATAATTATCTTTAAGGGTATTGTAACAGATGATTTGCAGATGTCAAGATTGATTCTCTGACAACGAAAAAACAGCGGATTGGGTTATGAGGTGTAAAAAAAGATGGAGATCCTGGTGCTTACATCAGAATAAGGGGTAATATTGAAGCGTGTTCAGCTTTGATGCAACTCATGAATGAGGCGTAGGCCAGTCAGGGTCAGGAGTGGATCAATGTCTGTGATGGAGGAACAGTACGGTGCAATCAGCTCTGCCATACCACCAGTGGCAATGATATTGACTTCCTCATTTTTTTGTTGCATTTCTTTGTATAAGAGATCAGTCATACGGTCAATCATGCCGCCAAAGCCGTACAGCATTCCTGAGCTGATTGCATCAACAGTATTGGTACCTATTACTGAAACAGGATTCTTTCCCAGGTCAATACGTGGTAATTTTGCTGTTTTGCCAGCAAGGGCATCAAGGGAAATTCCGATACCTGGATGAATCGTGCCGCCCAAGTACTCTCCTTTTTTGCTGACACAATCAAAGGTTATAGCTGTTCCAAAGTCAATAACTATCAGAGCAGTTTTAAAAGAATCCCAAGCTGCAACAGCATTGACAATTCTGTCTGCGCCAACTTCTGTCGGGCTTTCTGTACGGATGATAATGCCAGTATCTATCTGGTGGGAAACAGCCAAAGGAGGGGCGAGGCAGCCGGTAAGATATTTTTCCCCAAAATTGAGCCAGCTGGTTTCCAAGGTCGGAACAACCGAGCAGACAATAAAGGCGGTGATATCTCCTTGTTTGATACCATCCATCTGAAAGAGGGAGTGATAGCGGAGAGCCAGTTCATCAGCAGTGTTATGCCGGTCTGATTTTAACCGCCATTGATGGATCAGGTTTTGATCAGTAAATACACCGCTGACAGTATGTGAGTTACCCACATCAACAGTAAGGAGCATAGGTTAACGTTAACCAAGGGAAGAATTTTGTCTTTTGGTTGAGGTGTTCCTGATCTTTCCAAGAGTGAGTAAGAACAGGAGGGACACCTCTACGAATCTGAATATGATATGAGGACTTCATTATCAAAAAAAAAATCATCTGTCAAATCTCTTGTTCTCTCGCCATATTCTCCTTGTCATTATCTTGCTCAATTTGTTAGATATTCGGTCCCGAACCAAGGATTCAACTACGCTGGATTCTAACTATGAAATCGTGTACTTTGAAGAATTCCTGTAGTTTTTGTGATATCCCTTTACTGAGAAAATATATTCAAATATGAAAAAAATACAAATAATCGGCGGTGGTCTGGCTGGCTGTGAAGCTGCCTGGCAGGCTGCACAACGCAGTTGCACAGTTGAACTCTATGAAATGAAACCAACCCGGTTCAGCCCGGCCCATGAGTCAAAGTTATTGGGCGAACTGGTCTGCTCCAACTCGTTTCGTTCCAATGCCCCGGATTCAGCAGTAGGGTTGCTCAAGGAAGAAATGCGACGGCTGGGTTCATTGATTATGCGGGCAGCAGAGGCTACAGCTGTGCCAGCAGGGTCAGCCCTGGCTGTGGATCGACAGGAATTTGCCGCCTTTATTTCACAGGCAGTGGAAGAGCATCCAGGAATCACTGTTATTCGAGAGGAGGTGACCAGCCTGCCTGAAGTATCCGCAACAGGTTTTCCGGTTATTCTGGCCACAGGTCCATTGACCTCGGAGACCATGACTGCTGCCTTGGTTGAATTAACCGGGGAGCAGCATCTGGCTTTTTATGATGCCATTGCTCCGATTGTGGCAGCAGATTCCCTGGATATGGATATCATCTATCAAAAATCCCGCTGGGATGATGAAGGGCCTGGGGATTATCTCAATTGCCCCATGACAGAGGAGCAGTACCAGCATTTTATTGATGAGCTGGGAGCCGCAAAGACGGTGCCGCTGAAGTCTTTTGAAAAAACCAAGTATTTTGAGGGCTGTCTTCCCATTGAGGTGATGTGTGAACGGGGCAAGGAAACCCTGCGTTTTGGTCCCATGAAGCCAGTAGGGCTGGCTCATCCCAAGACCGGAGCCAAGGCCCATGCTGTTGTTCAGCTACGGGCAGAAAACCGGGGCAAGACCATGTATAACCTGGTGGGATTTCAAACCAAGCTTACCTATCCTGAGCAGAAGCGGGTCTTTCGGACTATCCCAGGCCTGGAAAAGGCTGAATTTGTGCGCTTGGGTTCCATTCATCGTAATACCTTTATCTGCGCCCCAGAGCTGCTGGATACCTCCTTGCAGATGAAAAAACGCCCCGGTCTGTTTCTGGCTGGTCAGCTCTCAGGGGTAGAAGGGTATGTGGAATCCACCGCAATGGGTTTGCTGGCAGGTATTAATGCGGCCTGTCTTTTATCAGAGAGGTCAATAATTCCACCGCCCCCGGCCACTGCTCTGGGAGCCTTAATCCATCATCTCACGGAAACAGAACCCAAGCATTTTCAGCCCTCCAACGTGAACTTTGGCCTTTTTCCTCCTTTGCAGAAAAAAATGCGTAAGCGGGATCGGGGGCAATTCCGGGCAAATCAGGCATTGGAGCTTTTGCAGGAATGGCAGCAGAGGATGTAGAGTTCAGCGGAATAAGGGCAGTTTGCAAACCGCCCTTGCTTTTTCCACGGAAAATTCGGTGTTACGGCTTTTTCGCTTCTTCACAGATTTTACGATAAGGATTGATGGTCATGACCGGGCAGCAGGCGTTTTTCACCACCTTATCAGCAACGCTCCCAAACATGATCCGCTCAAGGCCCTTATAGCCGTGGGTGCCCATCACGATCAGATTACAGTCAATCTCTCTGGCATAGTTCAGGATTTCTTCACTCACGTCACCGGTCAGCACCTTGCTGTGGACAGTAGCAACGCCAGCTTCATAGAAGTCCTTTTTCTTTTCCGCGATAAATTCATCCATCCGTTGTTGAGCAGATTTCAGGAGTTCCTCTTCCAGATTAGGCAGGTTGACTGGTGGGACAAAGAACCCGGAGTAATCTTCGAAATTTTGGACAACAAAGACCAAGTGCAGTTCTGCATTAAATTTTCCAGCGGTGTAACCAGCTGACTTTGCTATCATGTCGGCGTTGTCGGAAAAGTCAACCGGTGTGATAATAGTTTGGATTTCCTGCATGGTGTTCTCCTTTGTGCTGAATAACCCTGGGGTACAGCCCAAGGTTTTTAATATGAAGAGATGTATTATGATGTATTCAAACAGGCTGCAACTAAGCTGCACCTCTTGCGGTCTTCAGCGCAGCTTACTGCATATAAATCGGTTTTAGGGAGTCAGCAAAATATATTTTGCCCCTTTATGCTGGGCTTCGTAGGGGCGAACCTCTGTGTTCGCCCTGGTATACCGGCAGACACGCAGGTCTTGCCCCTACAGCTCTCGACGGAAAACGAGATATTTATTTCTGCTGCATCCCTTAGAAATCAACAAGTTCCACGTCAAAGACCAGCCAGGCATCAGGAGGAATAACCCCGCCTGCTCCTCGCGAACCATAGGCCAGTTCCGGTGGGATAATCAGGGTGCGCTTTTCACCTTTGCGCATATTAGAAAGAGCCTGGTCCCAGCCCTTGATTACTCGTCCCTCTCCCACAGGAAATTGAAGAGGTTCGCCACGATCATGAGAGCTGTCAAATTTTTTGTTGTTGGAAAGGAGACGGCCTGTGTAATGGACACTGATGGTCGTTCCCTGAACTGGTTTGTCGCCAGTACCTTCCTGATTCACAACCCAGTAAAGACCAGAATTACTGAAATGGACATCTGGCCATTTCTGTTTGATCATTTTTATGGTTGCTTCTTTCTCGTTTTCAGCAACGTTTTTCTGGCCCTGTTTTAACTTTTCCTGCATCAACTCAAAGGCTTCCTGATCGGTTTTAAAATTTTCTGCTGCCTCGCCAACCCGGATGATCTCCACGCTTTTTATTTCATCGTTTTGGGCAATGCTGTCAACAACATCCTGGCCTTCAATCACATGACCAAAAATGGTGTGTTTGCCGTTCAGGTGCGGGGTCGGAACATGGGTGATAAAGAATTGTGAACCATTGGTTCCCAGGCCAGCATTAGCCATAGCCAGAATACCAGGGCTGGTAAAACGTAGTTCAGGATCAAACTCATCAGCAAAGGTGTAACCAGGGCCACCGGTACCGGTTCCCAGGGGACAACCGCCCTGAATCATGAAGTCCTTAATGACTCTGTGGAATTTTAAGCCGTCATAGAAGCGAATTCCTGTGGGTTTTTCTGCACCACCATAGGTCAGGGTACCTTCAGCCAGTCCAACAAAGTTGATAACGGTCAGCGGAGCTTTATCATAATACAGGGAGAGCAGGATGTCTCCCTTGGGTGTGTGTATCTTTGCGTATAATCCGTCGTGCATTTTTTCTTCCTTATGTTCTTGAGGAGTTACCTCTTGTTCGGTGGTTGCTGAAACAGGCTGTTGTATAAAAATACACAATGCCGACAAGATAATGGGAATAATGAAACGTTTTGCAAGCAGGTTGCGCATAAATGCCTCCAACAGCAGATAATGTCTTTTTGCCTTGTTTAAGTTTTCAGAGCAGGATTCTGTACCTTAACAGAAAAACTGTATAGGTTGCTAACAAAACATGAGCCCAGTTGTCAAGAAAAACCAGAGTATTTCTTTTTTATTGTTGCACTTTCTTCACTATTGACGAAGAGAGATAATCCTGTTTATAATGATAAATCTTTCGGAAAGGTGGCAATGAATTGATTGCCCTTTGAAAAAGTGAGCTTTTTTCGGACCGAAAAGATAAGGACACTGTGTGCTGTACAACTTCTATCGCATAACCGGAGCAATATTTTATCCCCTGCTCGTTGCGGTGTCTCCGCTTTTTGATCAATGTAAACCAAATTGGTATGTGAGCCAGCGGCTTGGGCGGTATCAGTACCGATATCGAACAGCACCAGGAGGACTCCACGCGCAGTTGATCTGGATACATGCTGCTTCTGTTGGCGAGGTTCAAGCGGCTCAGGCACTTATTGCTTTTTTGCTTGATGCCTTGCCTGAGACTGGAATTTTTTTAACGACCATGACACGGCAGGGAAGGGCAGTGGCCTGCTCTCTGTTGCCCTCCCAAATTCGTTGCGAGTTGGTTCCCTTGGATATGCCCCAGGCAGTGGCCAGGGTTCTTCAAGATGTGCAACCGGATCTCTATATTTGCCTGGAAACAGAACTCTGGCCTGTGATGTTGACAACCTTGCACAAAGCCGGTGTGCCCATGCTCCTCCTCAATGGTCGGATCTCCGAGCGTTCCTTTCGTCAATACCAGCGTATTAAAGAGACGATTTCCTCTCTTTTGAACGGTTTTTCTCGTCTTGCTGTGATTACGGAGCAGGACCGTGAACGTTTTCAGCATCTTGGTGTTCCTGCTGATCGGATTCGGGTCTGTGGTAACCTGAAATACGGCCTGATGCAGTCTGCCACAGGACATGATGCTTCAGGAAGCAAATCCGCAGAACAAACAAAACAAGAGTACAGCCAATTGCTCGGGATTCAGTCTGATGACGTTGTATTTCTCTGCGGTTCCACCCGTACAGGAGAAGAGAAACTCCTTCTGCCTGTTTACCTTCAACTGCAAAAAAAATACGCTGACAAAATTCTGTGGATTCTTGCTCCCCGCCATTTGGAACGGTTGCCGGGAATTATGGCCTTCCTGGAACAGGCCGGATTGGGTTATGAACTGTTTTCGCAATGCTCTCAGTCCGTTGCAATGGCTGGCAAAACACGCCAGGAAAATATTATCCTGCTGGATAGTATAGGGGAGCTTGCCCGTTTGTATGCTGTTGGGGATTATATCTTTTGCGGGGGGAGTCTGGTTGACAAAGGGGGACATAATATAATGGAGCCTATTGCCCAACGAAAGCCGGTCTTTTTCGGTCCCTTTATGCAGGATTTTCAGGATGCCGTGGATTTGGTTCTTGCTGCTGGAGCTGGGGTGCAGGTTGCCTCGCCTGATGAGTTGTCAGAACGTCTGCTGGAGTATCCTGTGGATGCGCCTGCCTATGAGCATGCCTGCCTGGCGGCGGATCAGTTGGCGCAGACCCAACAGGGTGCGGTGATTCGGCAGGCGGAGATGGTGTTGCAGGTGTTGGATGCAAAACGAGTGTGAGGAATATTTTGTCAATGCAAAGTAATTCGTTCCAGTTCTTCACGCACAACCTTTCGCAGGGTTCCTTCGCTGATAGGATCTTGGTTTTTCTTCAGATATTCACGGAGTGCTTTGTTGATCATTGTTTGATAACCAGACCCGGAAGCGTCTGCCTGTTCACGAAAATCCTCAAGAACATCATTATCAAGGTAAATAGTGATGCGTGTTTTTCCAGGCTGTTGAATGACCGGGCCACGTTTAGCCGCAGAAAAGTCATATTCCTTTTTCATAGCGTTTTTTCTCTGCTGGGGTTGCCGGACGAGCTGAAAATTCACAGTAAAAGTGTACATATAATGTATGCATAGGTCAAGCGGAGTAATGAAGACCTGGATATTCGATATAAGGTCTGTGTGAAATTATCAATAGCCAATAATAGGCAACTAAGCGATTTTTAAACAGGTACAAAGGTGCTGGCCTACGTCAAAAAACGCTTAAAAACCAATATATTGCAGAGCGAATATAATTGATATAAGCTACGTTCTACATTTTGTGTACACCTGTCAAGCTAACCGCAAAATATAGTATGCTCGAAAGGTTGAATCCTTATATCGAATATCCAGATGAAGACAGATTGTTTTGAAAAAATAGGATAATTTATGAAATTAAAAAGAAACGATAAATGTCCGTGTGGTAGTGGAAAGAAATATAAAAAGTGTTGCTATCTTGATGAGGAAAAGAATGCCGAAATCCTCCGGTTAACCTCACAAACCAACAACTTCGATAAACTGGCTGAACTGCTTTCCCGACCGATGCAGATATACAGGCTGAAAGTTATCCTCAAAAGAATGGGATTTGAGGAGATAGGGGAAGAGGTCTCAAGAACCTTTGAGATAGGAGGTCGTTACAATTTATATGATCTGCATCTGGAAATCCAGCGTGCTTTTGCCTGGGATAATGACCATATGTTTTCATTCTACTTTGGTGGCGAGTTGTTTGACCGACCTAATGAATATTCCGGCAGTCCGCTTGGCGAGCATTTTGCGTCCAGAATAGGCCCATCTTCCAAGTCGGCTGCTAAAACCCAACTTCGTGATTTAGGACTAAAGAAAGAGCAAGGTTTCCTCTATTTGTTTGATTACGGGGATGAGTTGGTTCATGAAATTTTGGTGGAAGGAATCCGTGATAAAGAAGAGGATGAGAAAGGAGTTCCGGTTGTTGTCAAGAAAGTCGGGGAACCTCCTGCGCAATATGATGACAGTGAATATGAGGATTGGGAGGAAGATGATGAGTATTGAGCTGTTGACGACTCATAAAAGAAAAGCAAAGGCTCTTGAGAAAGAAAAAGCAACTTTGGAAAAAAAGCTGGAGTTGCTGATTAATACCAATATTCAAAATAATTAATTTTTTCATGAACCTTTTCATTACAAAACAAAGAACACGCTGTTTCCTGGTGGGATTTATCATAGGTTTTCTTTTCCATGTCCCAATATCCCAAGCCACAGAGTTTTATCTGTCCGTTGCTGGCAATAACGGGAAAGAGCATTGTGAGTCGCTGGAGATAAGAGGAAAGACGGCTGCATGCATCAATGAAAAAAAGGTTACTGGTTACGAGCTTGGCTTGATACGAGAGGTTGAGATTATTGACCAAGGAAAGATTACGCTTATTGGTCAACTCACCCCGGATTCAATTAAAATGATTAATTCGTCGAGCCAAAATGCTCGGGAATATGCAGAAACTGTCGAGAAGATAGAACACAGCAAAATCGGCTATCTTGTTCATAAGCTCAAACATATTAAATCGTTTGCTGATCTTCAAAGGCTCGGTGAAAAACAGTATCAAAAATACGGCCTGAATGGCGCATTGCATCTCTTTCTTCCCCTTTTGGGAGTGCTTTTTATTCTTGTTGGTTCACTTTGGTTTATTATCGTGGCCTTCCGCGTGCATATTCTCTGGGGGCTTGGCTGTCTCCTGATTCCCTTTGTGTCCTTATTTTTTCTTTTTTTCCACTGGCGAGCCGCAGCAAAGCCTTTTCTTTTGTCCGTTTTCGGGATTATTCTCGCCCTGTCAGGAATCTATCTTTTTGATACTCAACCGGTTCATGCGGTAAAGGAGAGAGCTACTGTTACTTCACCAATAAAGAAGAGCCAGAGAAAAGTAACGAGTAGGTTTCGTTGTCAGGGGAAAATATATTGTTCAGAGATGACCTCCTGTGCTGAAGCGAAATTTTACCTGAAGAACTGTCCCGGCGTTAAAATAGACGGTGATAATGACGGCGTTCCCTGCGAGCGTCAGTGGTGTAAATAGAATTCCTCTATATCCCTGAAAAATTGAAACCTCTTAAATTGCATTTCGGTGACAAGATTGAAATCTTTGTTACAAATAAAAGAGAAGCGATCATCAGTTCGGTTTCACGCAAGGTGAACGAAGTCTTTTGCAAACTGCGCAGGCCGGGTCAAAAACCAGTAACGCTTGAGGAGATGGATGAAGCTGTTAGGGCAAGTATGTAAGTATAGATTTTCTAAATTCAATGCGGAGGAAAAGATGGTGAAAGCGAATGAATTATTGTCTATTGCGGAATCATTGCCGATAGAATTGAAAATTCAAATGATTGAGAAACTTATCGGCAGTCTTAATCCTTCACAGGATAAGTTTGATAGATTATGGGCAGATGAAGCTGAAAAAAGAGTCTCTGATTTGAAAAACGGGATGGTGAAATCAATACCCGGAGAAGAAGTATTCAGAGAAATCAAAATGACATAAGGGCATAAGATTCCCTCTGCCAATGTATATTTAAATGTACGGCTACTAGCTTAAGTCGGGAAAAGAGTCCGGGTTCTGAGGTTTCTGAATTCGGCAAAAGCCCCATGATAGCCAGATGGTGGTCCAATGTACTAATCACGAATATGAGAAAGAAGCAATGAAAATTATAGGTGTAGCAGCAAGTCCGAGACAGAATAAATCCACCCGCTTCCTTTTGGAACAATGCCTTGACGCTGTTAAAAACTCAACAGAGGCCGCTGAAAAGGGTATTGAGGTTGAATTAATTGATCTTGCTCCGCTTGAAGTTAATGGCTGCATTGCCTGTGATGCCTGTAAAAAGGGTGTCCTGTGCAGTCAAAAAGATGGCTTCCAGTCTATCATTCCCAAACTTGCAGACCCGGAATTGGTTGGAATTATAATGGCGACCCCGGTTTATATGGGCTGCATGACCAGCCGGGCCAAGGCATTTATTGATCGAACCGTCATCTTTCGCCGTAATGGGTTTATGCTGAAGAATAAACTGGGCGGTGTTATTGCGGTGGGTGGTTCCCGAAACGGTGGGCAGGAGCTGACCGTGCAGGCCGTGCATGCGGCCATGATGATTCATGATATGATCATTGTTGGTGACGGCGATCATTTTGGAGGAGCAGCCTGGGCTAATCATCCAGACGGCTATGAGGCAGATGCAACAGGTATTGCCACAGCCAGGAATCTGGGGATACGTATGGGGGAGGTCGCTGCAACGTTGCGTGGATAGCTTTCTGTTATCTTCATTGCAAAGCGATACAGGGAGTGGTAAAAAGCATCGCAACGCAAACGCCGCAGGCGAAATCCATAGTCTATCTCTACAGAATTTTTTTCTATAAAAGTGCTGGATAATTTACTTGAGTCGCCCATCCTTTTCATTGTTTGATGCCCCGCCCCAGAGGGGCGGGATGAGATTTTATATGAAAGTACAGGTGGACTTTTTTTGGTTGTCTGACGCATTTTTATGTTTTGTTTTCTCGGCCTGTGGGCCGAGATGGGAGTTTATATGAAAGCATTCATCGCGCTTGAAGATGGCACCGTGCTTACAGGCCGCTCTTTTACCGGAGCCGGGGAAGCAGTGGGTGAAATAGTCTTTAATACCAGCATGAGCGGTTACCAGGAGGTCTTGACCGATCCCTCTTATACAGGCCAGCTGGTCACCATGACCTATCCCCTGATCGGTAATTACGGGGTCAATGAGGAGGATATGGAATCCTCGTCAGTCCATCCCCGCGCCTTTCTGGTGCGTGAGTATCAGGATGTTCCCAGTAATTTCAGAGCAACAGGAACGCTGGCTGAATTTTTGCAAAAATATGGCGTATTGGGTGTTGATGGCTTTGATACCCGAATGCTGACCCGGATTATCCGTAAGCATGGTGCTATGAAGGCGATTATCTCCACCGAGAATCTGAATGAGGCATCCTTAGTGCAACGGGCAAAAGAATGGTCTGGCCTGGTGGGTCGGGACATGGTCGCCCAGGTCACAACCGGAACAGCCTATAACTGGATCAATAATGCTCCGGCCGAAGGCGCCGATTTTTCCCCAGAGGCAGATGATAAATTTAAGGTGGTTGCCTATGATTTTGGTGTGAAATACAACCAGCTTCGTATTCTTAAAGAAAAGGGCTGCGCTGTCCATGTGGTTCCTGCCACCACCTCTGCTGAGGATGTGCTGGCCCTGAACCCGGACGGTGTTTTTCTTTCCAACGGCCCTGGCGACCCTGCCGGGGTAGATGGGGTTGTGGAAAACGTGCGCAAGCTTTTGGGCAAGAAGCCTGTCTTTGGCATCTGTCTTGGCCATCAGATTCTGGGACTGGCCTACGGGGCTTCCACCTATAAGCTTAAATTCGGTCACCGGGGCGGCAACCAGCCGGTCAAGGATTTGCAGACCGGCAAGGTGGAGATCACCTCGCAGAATCACGGATTCTGCGTTGATCAAGAAAATTTACCAGATCAGGTCGAGATAACCCATATTAATCTTAATGATGGCAGCCTGGAGGGAATGCGCCACACCGGGTTTCCGGCCTTTTCTGTGCAATATCATCCAGAGCACGCACCTGGTCCCCATGATGCTGTTTATCTTTTTGACCGTTTTATTGAGCTGATGGCCCAGTGACAGATGTTGTAGGGGCGAACCTGTGTGTTCGCCCTCTCATACCGGGCAGACACGTAGGTCTGCCCCTACGCTATCTGAAAAAACGATAATCATACCGGGTAGACACGCAGGTCTGCCCCTATATGAAATTTACATTAAATATTTCACATATCCTCTGTCATGCCAAAACGCACAGATATACATAAGATTCTCATTATCGGGTCCGGCCCGATCATTATCAGCCAGGCCTGTGAATTCGACTACTCCGGTGCCCAGGCCGTCAAGGCCCTCAAGGAAGAGGGCTATGAGGTGGTGCTGATCAACTCCAACCCGGCCACTATTATGACCGATCCAGGTTTGGCTGATCGTACCTATATTGAACCCATTACTCCGGAATACCTGATCAAGGTTATTGAGCGGGAGCGTCCTGATGCCATTCTGCCCACTCTGGGCGGACAGACCGCCCTGAACACCGCCATTAAGGTGGCTGAGACCGGGATTCTGGAAAAGTATAATGTCGAGATGCTGGCTGCAAATATCGATGTTATCCGCAAGGCCGAAGGTCGGGAAGAATTCCGTGATGCCATGGAAAAAATCGGCCTCAATGTGCCGAAATCTTTTATTGTCCATACCATTGAAGATGCTATGGATGCCGGTGACAAGATCGGTTTTCCCGTGATTGTTCGTCCCAGCTTCACCTTGGGCGGAACCGGCGGCGGGGTGGCCTATAACCGTCAGGAACTGCGGGAGATGTGTACAGCTGGCCTGGATCTTTCCATGACCACTGAGATCATGCTGGAGCGCAGCCTGCTGGGTTGGAAAGAATACGAGTTGGAGGTGGTACGGGACCGCAAGGATAACGTGGTTATTATCTGCTCCATCGAAAATATCGACGCCATGGGCGTACACACCGGTGATTCCATCACCGTGGCCCCGCAGCAGACCCTGTCTGATGTGGAGTACCAGGAGTTGCGGGACGCCTCCATTGCCATTATCCGGGAAATCGGGGTGGAGACTGGCGGTTCCAATGTTCAGTTTGCGGTCAACCCGGCAGACGGCGAAATCATGGTTATTGAGATGAATCCTCGGGTTTCCCGTTCTTCTGCCCTGGCTTCCAAGGCCACCGGCTTCCCCATTGCCAAGATTGCAGCCAAGCTGGCTGTGGGCTATACCCTGGATGAGTTAAAGAACGATATCACTCAGGAAACTTATGCCGCTTTTGAGCCCAGCATTGATTACTGTGTGGTCAAGATTCCCCGGTGGACCTTTGAGAAATTCCCTGAAGCCGATGATACCCTGACCACGGCCATGAAGTCGGTGGGCGAGACTATGTCCATGGGGCGCACCTTTAAAGAGGCCTTTCAGAAGGCCATGCGTTCTCTGGAAATCGGACGGATGGGCTTTGGCTTTGATGGCAAGGATGGGATGGAGGATCTGCATCAGGATGATCTGGAAAAGGCCCTTAAAGAACCCAGCTCCAAGCGTTTCTTTTTTCTCTTTGAGGCCATGCGACGGGGCATGTCCATTGAACGGATGCATGAGTTGAGCATGATTGACCCCTGGTATCTGCGCAACATGCAGCAGATCGTTGACATGGGCAAGAATATTGAGCAGCGGGGCTTTACCGGGCTTGATGCTGATTTCCTTTGCACGGTTAAACAACATGGTTTTTCTGATGTCCAATTGGGGTATCTCACTGGTACCTCAGAGGATGATATCCGTCAACTCCGTAAGGAAAAGGATGTCCTGCCGGTGTATAAGCTGGTGGACACCTGTGCTGCTGAGTTTGAATCCTACACGCCTTATTATTATTCCTGCTATGATCAGGAGAATGAATCCCTGCCTTCGGAGAATAAAAAAATCATCATCCTGGGTGGTGGGCCCAACCGAATCGGCCAAGGCATTGAGTTTGATTATTGCTGTGTCCATGCCTCCTTTGCCTTGGCAGAGATCGGGGTGGAATCCATCATGGTGAATTCCAACCCGGAAACCGTGTCCACGGATTATGATACATCAGATCGCCTCTATTTTGAACCGCTGACCCGTGAGGATGTACTCAATATCATTGAGCTGGAAAAGCCAGATGGTGTGATTGTTCAGTTTGGTGGTCAGACCCCACTCAATCTTGCTGTGGCCCTGGATAAGGCTGGGGTGAACATTATCGGGACCCCGCCCGATGCCATTGACCGGGCAGAGGACAGGAAGCGTTTTCAGCAGCTCTTGCAAAAGCTGGGGCTGAAGCAGCCGGAAAACGGCACAGTGAATAATCTGGAAGAAGCCCTGAAAGAGGTAGAGCGAATCGGCTATCCGGTTGTTATGCGTCCTTCCTATGTGCTGGGTGGTCGGGATATGCAGATCGTCTATAATGAGCAGGGCCTGCGGGAGTTCATGGCCCGGCCCACCATTATGGGCAGCGAGCATCCGGTTCTGCTGGATCGCTTTCTGAAAGATGCGGTTGAGGTGGATGTGGATGCGGTCTCTGACGGGACAATGACTGTGATTGGCGGGATCATGGAGCATATTGAAGAGGCTGGTATTCACTCTGGTGACTCGGCCTGTGTGCTGCCGCCCCATACTTTGTCTGAGAACATGATCAATGAGATCATGCGGGCCACCAAGGCCATGGCTGGTGAACTGGGCGTGATCGGCTTGATGAATGTGCAGTATGCAGTCAAGGGTGAGGAACTCTGTATTCTGGAGGTCAACCCACGGGCCTCACGGACCGTGCCCTTTGTGTCCAAGGCCACTGGTGTGCCTTTGGCTAAAATGGCAACCAAGGTGATGATGGGTATGACCCTGGAGGAACTGGGCTTTACTAAAGAGGTTGCCATTGATCATTGGGCGGTCAAAGAAGCGGTCTTTCCTTTTGATCGTTTTGAGAATGTGGATACCTTGCTTGGGCCGGAGATGAAATCCACTGGTGAGGTCATGGGGATAGATGGGGATCTGGGGCTGGCCCTGGCCAAGTCGCAGCAGGCAGCCAATCAGCAGGTGCCTCAAACCGGAACCGTGTTTATCTCTGTTCGTCGTGGTGATAAGAAGCCCTTGGTACCAGTGATCACGTCTCTGCTGGAACGCGGCTTTACAATTCTGGCTACTGATGGCACTGCTGAGAAGTTTACAGAATATGGTCTGGAATGTGAGCAGATCAATAAGATTTCTCAGGGACGGCCTCATATCCTGGACAAGATCAAGGACGGGCAGGTGCAGTGGATCATCAATACCTCATCCGGCAGCAGAACCACAGAGGATTCCTACCGGATCCGCCGGGCTGCTCTGGATTATCATGTTCCCTATACCACCACTGTGAGCGGGGCAGTGTCTATGGCCCAGGCTATTATTGCCTCTGCTGAGCAGGAGGTGGGGGTGAAGACGGTACAGGAGTTTTCCAGTCTAATCTAATGCCCACCAGCAAATATTCCGTTGTTATGTCGAAGTGTTGTGATTTTTGTAGGGGCACGACGTGCCGTGTCCCTACGGTATTCAGCCAGACCGCCACATCGCAGCCAGATAACGCAGGGTCAGGTGAATCCCTCCAATGCTGAGGCGAAGCAGAGTTTTTATTCCAAAGCGTTGGATCAGGTAGAAGGCATTATTCATGAAAAAGTTGACCTGAAGATTGGTCAGCAGTACCTCAGCATAATAGGCCCGCAAACTCATCTTGCTGGGCCGGATAGCAATATTACCAAAACTCCATTGCTCATAATCTGTTGGCTCAAAGAGGAGTCGATCCTGGAATTGCTGAAAAGCAGGCAGGCCAGGAAAGGGGGTCAGTGGTGAGAGCGAGGATATTTCCGGGCGCAGCTGGCGGATCGAACGGCGAAAGGCCTTGAAATCCTCATGATCCCAATTGGGGTGCAAAATAAAAGAGGCCCAGGCATCTATTCCCCATTGCCGGAGTAAGTGGCTGACCTTGAGATTATCTTCCACAGAAGCCTTTTTCTGATAACTTGCCAGCTCATCAGGATCAAAGGACTCATAGCCCACCAGCACTGCCTTGAGCCCGTGTCGGGCAAAACGGCGTACCCTTTCCTCATTATTCAGGATGCTCTGCACAGACCCGTAGCAGAGAAAGTTTTTGCGGATTCCTTCCTGGTCAAGGAAGTCACAGAGCTGTTCCAGCCGTTCTCCACTACAGAGGAAGTCATTATCAATGATCATGATGCTGGGTTCGTCGATGGTGCGAATCTGCGTAAAGATGACCTCCATGTCCTGGTGGGCCTCTTTGCCGCCCTCAAGTCGCCACCGCAGACAAAAAGAACAGCATTGGCTACATCCCTGGGAGGTTTGGAGTAAGGCACAGGGTTTATAGCCAAAATAGCTGTATTGGTCCCTGTATTGTTGGCAGGAACTGCGATCCGGCACCAGGTACTCGTTTTTTTGCCGGCGGATTTTCTTCGGGATTCCCTGTTGTACTGAGATTACGCCAGGAATATCAGGATCAGGTATGGCCTTGATGGGGGTTGCTAAGGCATGAAAGAGGCTATGCAGTCCCTCTGCTGTGGTTTGGTGCATCACATAATCGATAACCGGATCAGCAAAGGCCTGGGGCACGAGCTGGGCCTGGGTGCCGCCCACCACCACAGGAATGTTTTGATCAATGGTCTTGACAAGCCGGGCCAAGGCCAGCACATTCTCCACATCTATACAGAGCGCGGTGATCCCCACCGCTTCCGGTTGCATTTCCAGTAGATACTGCCCGATATTCACCTGTTCCGCCATCATATCCAGGATAGTGACCTGATGTTTTTCCTGGAGCACAGCAGAGACCGCCTCAAGCCCCAAAGGCTCGCAGAACATGAATTCGCCAATGGTGATGGCCTTGGGTGGACGGGGAGGGCGGATAAGGAGGATACGCATGGTGTTGGAGTAACCGGTGTGTCTCAATTTGAGTAAGGAGGCTGTCTCAAACCGAGCATAACGCTTTGCTCGGTGCGAGTATAGTGCTTTGCTCAATACGAGTATAACGCTATGCTCAATGTAAGTATAGTGCTTTGCTCAATTCGAGTAAAATACTTGTCTGTTGCGGAGGCGAGTAATCATCTGTCCTGTCGTTGCGCGGTTCGGGGTAAAGCTGCGGTGCCCTGCCTGATCGCTTCAAATAATCATTGATATGCTTGCTCGCTTTTTATAAGCTGAGTTTAAGCTCAGACAAAATCAGCATACGAGACAGAATGAAAGTTTATAGTGACTCAACACAAGAGAAGCGTGCATCCGAGAGAGTTCGGCTGGCCGGATATACTGTCAGTTTTATTGATGTTCATTGCAGTTCTTCGGTAACCGTCACGGATGTCTCCAATGAAGGGTTGCACATGATAAGAGTTCCGAGGAAACTGGCTTACAAAGAGACGCCGACAAGGATTACAGTTTCAGGAAATCTTCTTTCGGGAAACTGTTGCCTGACAATTATGCCGTGCTGGAGAAAGAAGGGGGTTGTTTATTGGGATGTCGGGTTTTATATCAACAGCCCGCCTGAATTCTGGAGAAAATTTGTCAGACTTATAAAGATACGGAACAGGTAGGAGTTACTTCATAACGAAACAGCTTCTCCGTCGCTGAATACAGTAATACCCCTCCATTCCGGCCGGGCGCGCCGGGATAACACAACACGATAGACGGGATAATGCATCTTCCCGTCTATCTCTTTTTTTCTGGAACCTGCCGTGATGATTATCCCTGTTTACAAACTGCCATACACGGTGGTAACCTGTCTGGCAGTTGTTATGATAAGGAGCGCGACAAGGAGCGAACCGCAGCATCCATCAAGCGAATAAAAAAGGGAAGAAAAAGCCATGCCATTGCCTCAGCAAGAACCGCAACAGCAGATCAGCGAACAGGAATACCTGGACGGTGAACTCCTCAGCGAAGTGAAGCACGAGTTCATTGACGGTGCTGTTTACGCAATGGCAGGGGCCAGTGCTGATCATGGCAGAATAGCAGGCAACCTTTTTGCCGCCTTCCTCCGCCATCTTCAGGAGCGGAAGTCACCATGTGAGCCTTTCCTGGCTGATATGAAAGTGAAGACCGGCAACAAGTTCTTTTACCCGGATGTGCTTATCTCCTGTGAACGAGAAGAGAATGACTCTTACCGCAATGCTCCTGTGAACGAGAAGAGAATGACTCTTACCGCAATGCCCCTGTGCTCATTATCGAGGTGGTCTCGCAATCAACCCGTAAAAAAGACAACACCATAAAACGACAGTCCTACCAGACTCTTCCCAGCCTGGAAGAATTCGTTCTGATTGAGCAGGATTTTGTCGATATTGAGGTCTGTCGGAGGAGCAAGCACTGGTGGCCTGAGCATTATTATCTCGGCGATGCAGTGCATTTTGATATCACGGTCAACAGACAGATGCTCTACTGCTTCTCCGGCGTGATTTCATCTCCCGGTAGTGGTGTCCGCTCAGGAACCTTGTCCAGTATGCTCCTGAATGCTGCTCTGTCCGCCTTCTTCGCCCGTTGTTTCAGATAATCTTCTGTTGTGATGGCGGAAATTTTTTCAGACACGGCAGAAGAGATGAACTGATTGATCGACACACCTTCACTGGAAGCTATTTGTTTGATGTGGCGATGAATAGAGTTGGGAAGTCGTAAACTGAGTGTGCTCATTGTATTGCCTCCAATATTTTTCCAGGGCGCAGGGCCGTTATGCCGAATTTATCAACCCCTTTAAAATCTTTCATATTATGGGTGACGATTATTTGTGTTTTTGACGCGACAGCCACCTCAAGGACATGATCATCCTTCGGATCTTTCAGGTATGGCCGCCACAAAAAATAGATTTTTTGAAATTCGCTGAGGGCACATATGTTGTCGAGGATTACGTTAACCTCATTGTCAGATATGCCCAATTCCTTTTGTTTTCGTTTCAGAACGTCTTCGTACTCAAAAAGCAATGTTGTTGATATAACCGGCGTTATTTCCCCGGCATCAATGCGTCGCAAAAGTTGATGCGATGCTCCTGATGAGGAATATAATCCTGAAAAAAGTACATTGGTGTCCATAATAATTCTTTTCATGTTTGCACGATACCATATGCGGTGTTAATCTGTCCAGCGATGGCGGTTAAGATAATGAGTGAAACCCGAAAAAATGTTAACAAACATTCAGAGGAGGTACAATGCACTATGCCCGGATAATCCTCACCCTAACCCTTGCCTTCCTTGTCCTGGCAGGCCCTTGGCCCGCCGCAGCCGAGGAAGAATTCGTCACCGCCCTGACCGGCAAGTTTCCCCCCCTTCAGCTATTACGACAACCAAGGGAACCTTGCCGGTTTTGACGTGGACGTCAGTCGGGAGATCGCCCAACGCATCAACCGTGAATCCCGGATTGTCGCCACGGAATGGGACGGCATTCTGGCAGGGCTGCTGGCAGAGAAATACGACGCCATCATCGGTTCAATGGCCATCACCCCGACCCGGCAAGAAAGCGTGGATTTCTCCACCCCCTATTACCATTCCGGTGCCCAGCTCTTTGTCCACCGCGATAACCCGGACAAGGTCTATTCGATCAGCGAGTGCAACGGCCTGCGCATTGCGGTCGTGCTCGGCGAGACCTACCAGCATTTCCTTGAAGAAAAATTCCCGGATGTTGAGGTGGTCACCCTCAAATCAGCAGCCGAGATCTTTGCCATGCTGGAGCAGAAGCGGATCACCGGTTTTGTCACGGATCGGCTGGTCGGGGCTTGGCAGACCAAGGAGGCAGGCCGTCCCTTTGTGCCGGTGGGCGAGATGCTCTATAAGGAGCGCATCGGTATCCCGGTGCGCAAGGATAATCCGGATCTGCTCGGCCAGATCAACACTGCCCTGGCCGCAATGGAGGATGACGGCACCATGCAGCGCATCCACCAACGTTATTTCGGCTTGGGCAAAACCTCCTCCTCCAAGCTCGGCACGATGGAGCCTTCGGTGATTGCGACCAAGCTGCTCAAGGGCTTTGCTGTCAGTCTCGGCATAGCCCTTGCTGCTCTCCTGCTCGGCTTTGTTCTGGCCATACCCAGCGGCCTGCTGCTGACCTTTCAGCGCGGCAGTCTCAAGCCGCTTCATTTTTTGGTGCGGGGCTTTGTTGATTTTATCCGGGGCACCCCTGTCCTGATCCAGCTCCTCTTTGTCTGGCTGGGTCTTGGCTTGTCACCCTTTCCGGCAGCCATCCTCACCTTAGGTATCTGCGCAATGGCTTATATGGCCGAGGTTATCCGGGCAGGCCTGATGAGTGTTGATCCGGGCCAGGACTTAGGAGCACGGGCCTTGGGACTTTCTCCCCTGGATCGTTTCCGCTTTGTGGTCTGGCCCCAGGCCTTCCGCATTGCTATCCCGCCCTTGATGAACTGCGTGGTGGCCCTGCTCAAGGACACAGCCTTGGTCTCGATCATCTCCATCCCCGAGCTGATTCGCGAGGCCCAGTCCATTATCAGCGTCACCTTTGAGCCGGGTCTCTACTACCTGATTGCCGGACTTATGTTCTTTGCTGTCACCTTCCCGCTGATGAAGCTCTCTGATCGCGTTGAACGATCCATCAAAGCCAAAGGATTTGCCCATGATTGAAGTACAAAACGTAGCCTACACCTATGCGGACGGAACAAAGGCAGTCAATGATGTCAGCATGACCTTCCCGGAACAGGGGATCTTTGCTGTTATGGGCCTGTCCGGTTCCGGTAAGACCACCCTGCTTAATTGCATTGCCCGTTTTCTTTCCCCGCAGCAGGGAGCAATTCTCCTGGATGGGCAGGATATCCAGGATATGAAAGAAGTCGATTTCCGGCAACAGGTCGGGGTGGTGTTTCAGCACCTGAACCTCTTTCCCCATCTGAACGTGCTGGAAAATATGATGCTGGCCTTGGAACGAGTCCAGGGGCGAAGCAAGAGCGAGGCAAAGGCGGAGGCGATGGATATCCTGAAGCGGCTCAATATTGGCGAGCTGGCAGCAAATTATCCTGCTCAGGTCAGCGGCGGTCAGGCCCAGCGGGTGGCTATTGCCCGAGGGCTGGCTCTGAAACCCAAATTCATGCTCCTGGATGAACCGACCAGTGCCTTAGATGCAGCCACGACCTCGGATTTCGCTCAATGGCTGCGGGAGTTACAGGAGTTCACCAGCTTTATTATTGTCACCCATGACCTGCCCTTTGCCGAACAGACCGCAGATCAAGGGGTGTTTATGGCACAGGGTCAGGTGCAGGAACAGGGCCGCCTTACCGAGGTATTGCAAAATCTTGACCGCTGCTGAGAAAAAATAAA
This sequence comes from Candidatus Electrothrix sp., assembly GCF_052785085.1. Classification (NCBI taxonomy): domain Bacteria; kingdom Pseudomonadati; phylum Thermodesulfobacteriota; class Desulfobulbia; order Desulfobulbales; family Desulfobulbaceae; genus Candidatus Electrothrix; species Candidatus Electrothrix sp. Next base: position 23,389 of record NZ_JALAAI010000011.1, on the reverse strand, counting down.
CCGAGAACAGGTTGACAGGGGCGGCTTCCTGAAATATTCTGCGTACTCATCTTATGAGAATTATACCCCCTTAAAAATATAATATATAGACGGAGAATATTATGAGCAAAAAAGTCGTCATTGTCGGTGGAGTTGCTGCTGGCCCCAAGGCTGCCTGTCATCTGAAAAGGGTTCAACCGGGCTGGGATGTCACTGTAGTGGATCAGGACAGCATGATATCCTACGGAGGTTGCGGTATTCCCTATTATGTGGGGGGAGATGTCTCGGACGAGGCAGAGCTGCGCTCCACCAGCTTTCACATGGTTCGTGACGAGCCCTTTTTCGCTGATGCCAAGGGAGTTGAGGTGCTTACCCGGACCAAGGCCCTGGCAATCGACCGGCAGAACAAGAAGCTTCAGGTGAAGAATCTGGACAGCGGTGAAGAGCAGGAACTCCCTTATGATAAGCTCATGCTGGCTACCGGTGCTTTCCCCTTTGTCCTGCCCATCCCTGGGGCGGAACTGGATGGCGTGTTTACTATTGCGAATCTGCATAAGGCCATTGAGATCAAGAAACGAATTGCTGCTGGTAAGGTGGGTAAGGTCGTGGTGATCGGCGGTGGAGCTATTGGCATTGAGATGGCTGAATCCTTTGCTGACCTCTGGGGCCTGGAAACAAGCCTGGTGGAGTTCATGCCCCAGCTTTTGCCCAAGCTGGTGGATGCCGACTTTGCCACCATGCTGCAAGGGCATCTTGAGGAGATGAAGGTGGCGGTCTACACCGACGAAGGCGCAACCGAGATCGTCGGGGATAGCGACGGCAAGGTCGTGGCCGTGAAAACACCTCAACGCACCTTGGAAGCAGATCTGGTGGTGATGGCGGCAGGTGTCCGTCCGCGCAGTGACTTGGCCAAAGAGGCAGGCTTGCTTGTGGAACCTTGGGGCGGTATCACGGTGAACAACAGGTTGCAGACCTCTGACCCGGATATCTACGCTGCTGGCGACTGTATTGCTGCCAAAAATCTGGTCACAGGAAAGCAGACCTTTGCGCCTATGGGTTCACTAGCCAATCGGGAGGGCAGGGTGGCTGCTGATAATATGGCAGGTCTTGCTGCCTCCTTTGAAGGTGTGGTGGGTTCCTTTATCATGAAAGCCTTTGATCGCTGTATTGCCGCCACCGGTATCACCTATGAGGCGGCTGTGGCAGAGGGTTTTGACGCGGATTACTCGCTGACAGCTCCGGCTGATCGTGCTCATTTTTTCCCAAATACAGCTGCGGTTATCTTTCAAATGGTCTTTGATAAGCGCACTCGCCGGGTGCTGGGCCTGCAGGGCTTTGGTATGATGAATGACTCTATCTCTGCCCGGATCAATGCTGCTGCGGTGATGATCAGCAAGGGCGCAACCATTGAGGACTTCATGATGGCGGAAATGGCCTATGCACCGCCCTTCTCTGCTGCTATTGATTCCCTGAACGCTGCTGCCTTTGTGGCAGATAACATCTGCGCGGGCCGGATGCGCCCTGTCAGTATGCAACGCTTTTATGCCTGGATGGATGATTTTTCCACAGAACCGGATTGGGTGGCCCTGGATATCCGTCATCCCAAGGAGGCAGCGGTCTTTGTTGAGAAGTTTGGTGCTGACAAATGGGTGGCAGTGCCCTATGCAGAGATGCGTCAATGCTTTGCAGAGGTCCCGGATGACAAGACCCTGATTATTCTTTGCGATGCCGGAACCCGTTCCTTTGAGGTTCAGGTCTTTTTGGATCATATAGGCAAGACAAACAGCCTTGTTTTGGGCGGCGGTTTTAATGTTATCCGCAGGCTCGGGGCTGACTGGTTGCCGCAATCGTAACTTCAATTCTGCAGGATAGGGGCACAGCCTGCTGTGTCCCTGCTGCGTTTCATCAATAATGCTGAAAAAAATACATATCCTGCTTGAGATGATCAAATTCAAGCACACGGTGTTTGCCTTACCCTTTGCCCTGATGGGGGCTTTTCTTGCTGCTCAAGGGTTCCCATCGTTGCAGGTGTTTTTTTGGGTACTTATAGCGATGGTTGGTGCTCGCACTGCTGCCATGACCTTTAACCGTATTGCCGATTATCGCTTTGATGCTGCCAATCCACGTACGGAAAAACGGGCCATCCCTGCTGGTGAAGTTTCGCTCAAGGAATCATGGCTCATGGTCGCATTGTCCTCGGGCCTGTTTTTTCTGGCCTGCTGGATGCTTAACCCCCTGGCCTTGTTCCTCTCGCCCTTGGCCCTGGGGTTGACCTTTTTTTACTCCCTGACCAAGCGTTTTACCTGGCTTTGTCATGTTATTTTGGGAATAGCCCTGGCCATTGCCCCGCTGGGCGGTTGGGTGGCTGTGCAGGGGAGCCTGGTTGGTTATCCCTGGATGCTTTCCCTTGGGGTGCTGTTTTGGGTCACTGGTTTTGATATTGTCTATGCCTCCCAGGATGCAGAGTTTGATCGCAAGGCCGGGTTGTATTCCATGCCTGCCTCGCTGGGGCGTAAAAATGCCTTTCGGCTGGCTGTAACCTTTCATGCCCTGGCCTTTGTGCTTTTCATCCTGACCGGTTACGTACAGGGGCTGAACATCGTCTATTATATCGGCATAGCTCTCACAGGAAGTGCCTTGTTTTATCAGCATCTCATAGTTAACCCGAGAGATCTCTCCCGGATTCAGGTTTCTTTTTTTTCCATGAACGGCTTTATCTCCTTGACCCTTTTTGTCGCTACCTGTATTTCTTTGTTGATGACAAGATGAGGCAAAGAGAAAGGGGGATACAAAGACAAAAAAAACAGCCCACTCCCGTGAAGGAGCAGACTGTCAGGTTGAGGTTATATTCAGGTTATGCAGTCTGTGTTACAAGGGAAAGAGTTTGAATCCTTTCCTTTCCTTTACGGTTGAATTACTGTTGAAGCACCTGAGCAGTTCTGTATTCTGGTTTCACCGGACAGGAACCAGTGTCCGGGTAGAAGTATACCTCCACCACAAACATCCCGTTTTCCTTTTCCGGCAGGATACGGATACGGACATTGCCGTGCAGCTTATCCGTTCCCAGTGATGCATCGGCCTTTTGCAGGATTTCGTTTCCCAAAGCAAAAGCTTCCTCCGGGGTTTTTCCGTAATCGCGAATACAGAGTTTGGCACTGCCTGGGCCACCGACAGTGGTTTTGTTGACTTTGAGGTTTTTCTCAGCTGCTGACAAGAGCGACGGGGTGCTGAGAAAAAGTGCTGTAAGAACGACCAGACTTCCGTTGAATAACCTTTTTGTGATTTTCATAATCTCCTCCTGGTATTTTAAAGGAAATAAAAAGCAGACAACCCGGCTGTCTCTCCAGATGAGACCCGTGGCTTTCCGACACCGCCTCACGGCGGCTGTGGCTTTTACAACTTTCCAGGGACTTGTGCTACTGCCCCTGACCAGAAAGTTTGCAGCCCGCTTTGCAAAACTATCGAGCACAACTACCACATTGCAGGGGCTGTGCCAAAACTCAAAAGGCAATGATGGTCCAATGGAAAAGTAGAGGAAAGTAGAGAAGAAAGGGTAAAAAATATACACCTGCTTACGTAAATGTATTTTTTGCTTTATGGCGTTTTGTACAGAAAATAGTACTTGTCACTGACAGAAAATGTCAAAACTCCTGCTTGTTAAAGTCGAAAAACAGATATTTAAAGTGCTTCCCGCCAAAGTTCAAAACCTGACAGCCAGCCATTTTTATGAATTGACAGGTGGGTACGTAGCAGATACATACCCGCTCCTCTGGTAAGAGGGGCGGGTGTCTTGTTTATGAGATCACTTGCAATGACGTGAGCAACTTCAAATGCGGTCCTGGTTACTCTTGCAGCAGCTGATATGCCAAATATTCTGGGTTGACCGGACAGGATTTCTTCTTGTCTGGAATTGAGTAGACTTCTACGACAAACATATCCTTTTCCTTTTCCGGCAAAACGCGGATACGCACATTGCCATGCAGCCTGTCTGCTCCTAACAGAGCATCTGCCTTTTCAAGGATTTTTGCTCCAGCAGCAAAGGCTTCAGCAGGTGTTTTGCCATACTCCCGGATACAGAGTTTAGATGTTCCTGGACCTCCCACCGTGGTTTGGCCAACTTTTAAAGGCTCTTGGGCAGCAAGTGGAGCTGCGGTAAGGAAATAAGCTGCGAATACGGTCAGGCCAGTTTTGAATAAGGTGCTTGTTGCTTCCATAATTCTCCTCCTGATGCTAGGGGAAAAAGCATTTCCCCCGGTTGTCTCTTTATATTGAGACTCTTGGGTTTTCAGAATATTTTACAACCTGTTTTATCTCGTTGAGCATTTGCTCTTGTTCCCTCTTATACAGAAAGCATGCCAGTACAATATGATGCATGCTGATGAGCAGGGTTGATTGGTAAAAAAAATATGAGAGAGAAAGAAAAAAAATGATAGCTCTTATTGGATTATGATATATAAAAATATTTATGCAATATTCACATCTTTATAATATGACAAAAAGTGACCTAATATATGAATTTTAATGACAAAAAGAGACAGTATATCATTAATGTGCGAACAATCAGTCATAAAAGGATAGATAATGAATGTTAACAAGTATAAGTTTTTATTTATGTAAATCAATAGAATGATCACTTTTATTGTTTATTTTCTTACCTCTTTTTTTGACAAAAAATGTCACCATAAATATTTTTTATGCTGTAATGATAATATGTATATTTGTTTGCAATAAGATATATTTATAAAATTATATTGCAATAAATAATAAAGATGCTTGTTTGTATGTTTTGTTGGATGGATAAATAATGATTATATTTTATTAATTTGTAAGATTTATGTAGAAAATATCTATTATGAAATATTTTGTATATATTATGCAAAGGTATTGGTTAATCAATACAGCTATTGTTTTTATTGCTATTAGCGTGTTGTCACTTTGGCCTCTTGAAAGTGTACCTTCGGCACCGGGAAGCGATAAATTTCATCATCTTGTAGCCTATGCGGCCTTAGTTTTTCCTATTGCCTTGCGTAAGCCCCGTTTATGGCAGTTTATGGTTTTATTTTGCATTGCCTATAGTGGTTTTATCGAACTGGTACAACCTGTTGTGAATCGTTATGGGGAGTGGTTGAATATGGCGGCAAATGGTACAGGTGTGGTCTGCGGCATTCTCCTTGCGGAGGTCATGCAGCTGTGGGTGGAAAGGAAGAGAAAAGAATAAATTCCTTTCGCATGAGAGCTTTTAAAAGTGGATGCCGGGAGAGGAGAAAGGGATATTTTTTGGGAACTGACTGGTGGAAAACTGGTGGAGCTTTTAAAAAATATTTGGCGTAATCTTTTTTTTGATATGGTGGCGATAATAGAGGTTAACCACCAGGTAGAGAAAAAAATCCCAAGGGCGCTTCCAGAAGTCCTTGCGCAGAATTGTGCGTTGCAGAATAGATCCCAGGCTGAATACTTCTTCGTACAGTTGCCAATATGCCTGGGTGAGTTCTTCCGGGCTCATATGCCGTGGGATATGGACTGCTTCAGTGCCATTATAGGAGTAGAGATCGTGATTACATATTCGCCCCTGTGTCAGCATCTGTGTATAGAAATCTGTGCCCGGAATAGGTGTCAGGATGTAAAATCTTGGCACAACGATTTTGTTTTTTTTGATAAAATCAGCTGTCCGGGCAATACTTTCCTTGGTATCCCCGTCCGCACCTACCACCATTTCCGTGGACACGTCAATTCCCGCATCCTGAATAGTACGGATCAGAGCAGGATACTGGCTTGAGTCAGCCCAGTCTTTATCTATGGCTGCAAGGCTTTCCTGGGAAATGGATTCCAGGCCAAAGCTCAGGGCCCGGCAACCACTTTCTGCTGCTGCCTTGAGCAGGTCCGGACGATGGACAATTTCAATGGAGCATTGCGAGTACCAGGTCATGTTCAGCGGTTTGATTTGCTCGCATAACTGGAGGAGGTAGGAGGGGTGCGCCAGGATATTATCATCCAAAAGGAGGAATTTACGAAATCCCAGGTTTTGCACATAATGGATATCCCGCATCACTGCCGCTACCGGGCGTTGGTAATAGCGATTACGGTACAGGCAATGGACTGAGCAGAAAGAACAGGATTTGGGACAGCCTCTACCTGCTTGCACGGGTAAGAAGTCACCGATCTTTTTACCCAGCAGTAATTCATAGCGAGGCAGGGGAGGGTCAAGTTCTTTCAGTTGTTCTTCATAGTACGGTTGGAGACTGTCGTGCTGATAATCTTCCAGCAGCCTGGGCCAAGCCAGTTCTGCATCACCGATGACCACGGCGTCACAATATTTTTTTGCCTCTTTGGGCATCAGGCTGGCCATGTAGCCTCCCATGATCACGGTTTTGCCGAGGCCGCGAAATTCCTTGGCCAGATTAATGGAGCGCACAATACTATGTCCCATTCCAGACAGAGCAATGATATGTGCATCTGTATCATAGGGGATATCTTCAATGGTTTCCAGGCAGATTTCCACCTGCCAATCCTTAGGGGTAAGGGCTGCCAGCAGCGGCAGGGCCAGGCCAACAAAGTAGAGCCGCTTTTTTTTTATTGGTAAGCTATCAGAACCATAGGGTGAGGGTTGGATAAAGAGGATTTTCATGGCATGTTGTTTTTGTTTATAGATCGAATAACCTTGCCAAGGTATTGTAGGGTCACCCGGCTGGAGCCGAAAAAAAGTCGTACATTATCCCGTAACCCAAAACGTCGGAGCAGGTTAAGGAGAGATTTTGGACGAAAGGTAACAGTATGATAGAGCCTGATAATATTCCAGTAATACCCTGCCACAGAGAGTTTACCAGGACGAAGAACCAGATGGGCCAAGTCCCATTTTTCATACTCACTGCGTGGAATACGCAGGGCTGTTTCATAGCCCTCACCAGCAGCAGTGCCCTTGAGTGGGGTAAAGGGCTGAAGGTTGACAAAAGAAAGATTCATCTTTTTCAACCACTGGCCTAAATGACGAAAGTCTTTGCTGTTCCAGTCCATGTCCAGAATCATAGTGGCATAGCAATCCACCTGATGCTCAGCCAACACAGCCACAGCCTGTTCATTAATACTGAGGCTGGATTTTTTATTAAAGCGATCCAGATCCCTATCCAGGCAGGATTCAATCCCCACAATCACAGCCCGCAGGCCATTGGCAGCAAAACGACGGATGACCTCTGGGTGAGCAGCGATGAAGTCAGCCCTGCCATAGATCAGGAAACGTTTATCCATGTTGCGTTGTTCCAGTTCATCGCAAAAGGCCAGGACCCGGTCCGCATTGACCAGAAAATTATCATCCACAATATAGATTTCCTGCTCCGGGATCTGACAGAGTTCCTCCATGATATCAGGAAGAGGGCGTTCAAAATACTGGTGATCAGTGATTTCACGACAAAAGCAGAAATTGCAGTGGAAAGGACAGCCAAAGGAGGTTTTGAGCAGGGCGCAGGGATTATGAAAAAGATAGTAATAGCGATGGCGATAGCGGGCCACCTTGGAGCGGTCTGGAAAAGGATGAGAAAAAGAGGTCTCTTTGACAGGTCGGGGCTTATCAGGGTGCCATACACCAGCTATCTCCTGAAAAGACTGTTGTGTTGCGGCACAGTGTACCAGTTCCTGAAAAGTGGTCAGGCCGTTGGCGCAGATAATGGCATTCAAGGCAGGATGCTGAAAATCTTCTGGAACCACCTCTGCATGGACTCCACCCACCACAGTCAGGCATTCTGCTGACCAGGCCTTGATGGTCTCAGCCATTAGCTTGATAATGCGAACATGGGTGATATAGCCAGTCATGGCCACCAGATCAGGTTGGAACGCAGCGAGGAGATCAGGCAGGGGCCGTTTTTCCAGGATCATATCAAGAATATCTACCTGATGCCCTTGATCAGCAATGCTGGCAGCAAGGTATTCCAGCTCCAAAGGTTCGCAGAGCATCACATGCTGGAGGCCAATGGTTTCGCGACTGGGGCGGGGACGGATAAGGAGGATATTCATAAAAGGACTTTCGGGTTAGGTCACTCGGAAGACCTCTTCCAGAGTCGTAACCCCATCCAGTACCTTTTGCAGGCCATCCATGCGAAGGGTCAACATGGGGTTTTCTGGATCAGCCATTGCCTCTCGTTTAATTTGACCAGCATCGGAAGTTGTGAGGATGGTACTTCTGATCTGCTCGGACAGAACCATGAGTTCGTAGATCCCCAGCCGCCCATGGTACCCTGTATACAAACATTCTTCACAACCCCTGCCAAGATAAAGGTTAGCATCATGAAATTCCTGGGGCAGGGCTAACTGTTCCAGATACTCTGGAGCCGGTGTGTAGGCTTCCCGGCAATGGGGGCAGATTTTACGGACAAGTCGCTGGGCCATAATGGCGTTCACAGAGGATGAGACCAGGAAAGGCTCAACGCCCATATCGATCAGGCGGGTGACGGCACTGGCTGCATCATTGGTATGGAGGGTGGAGAAGACAAGATGGCCGGTCAGGGCCGCCTGAATGGCCATATTTGCTGTTTCGATATCCCTGATCTCACCAACAAGGATGATATCCGGATCCTGACGGACAATAGTGCGCAGGCCATTAGCAAAAGTCAGGTCAATTTTTGCATTCACCTGGACCTGACTGATCCCATTGATTTGATATTCTATAGGATCTTCTACCGTAATAATATTAACATCAGGCTGGTTCAGCACAGATAAGGCAGAATAAAGACTGGTTGTTTTACCGCTTCCTGTGGGGCCGGTGACCAGAATGATACCATGGGGTACCTTGATCAGCTTCATGAGCAGGTCCAGATCTCGGGAAGACATACCAAGTTGTTCCAGGGAAAGCAGCACATTGGATTTATCCAACAGGCGCATAACAATGCGCTCTCCAAAGGCTGTGGGCAGAGAAGAGACACGAAGGTCAATATTTTTATCTGCAATGCGGATTTCAATCCGTCCATCCTGGGGCAGGCGCTTTTCGGCAATATCCATTTTACCCATGATCTTAATCCTGGAGATCAACTTGGCCTGAACATGCTTTTGCGGGGTCAGCATATCATAAAGAATACCGTCAACACGCTTTCGGATTTTGACCCGGTCCTTATACGGCTCCACATGGATATCGCTGGCACCATCACGAACTGCCTGGGAAAGGATCAGGTTGACCAGTTTAATAACCGGTGCATCACTGGTATCGTCCAGCAGATCCGCTGTTTCTTCGATTTCTGAAAGAAGGGCTTCTGGATCATCCTCATCAATATCCTGGAGTACTTGATCTGCGGCCCCCTGGCTGGAGCGGTCGTAGGCAGTATTGACTGCAATAAGAATTTCTTCTTCCGGTGTAAGAACCGTTTTGATACCCTCCCAATGAAGAGACCTCTGAAGATCGTCCAGTTGTTGAAAATAGGCTGGGTCAGCCAGTGCAATAAAGGACTCGCTCGGTGTTGCAATAGGCATCATTTTGAATTTTTTCAAGAAACCTATAGAAACTTTATTCGTAAAAAAAGGATTGGTATCCGTAGGGAGCGATTTTCGCAGTTCAAGACCTGAGTGAAGACTGAGTGCGTGCAGCAGTTCGAGTTCAGTTATTTTTTTTTCCTGAACCAGAATATTGCCCAGCAATCCACCTTGTTCTGTTTGAATCTGCAGAGCATGGCTGATATCCTCTTCCTCAATATTAAAGGACTCTAAAAGAATTTGACCAAGAGGCTTCATGAGAGGATACCTGTTATTTCAGCCTTTGCTGTTTAATTTTTCTCAGGTTCTCACGAGCTGTATTGAGTAATGCCTGATCTTCTGCGGTATGTCCTGACTCACTTGCATCCTGACGGCTGTCAGCAAGCTCAAGAACCTGCTTATAGGTTTCTTCAGCCTTCTTGAATTGCTGTTCATGCTCGTAGATGATTCCCATATTAATCAGGGCATAGGGGTTTTCCGGGTCAATTTTCAGGGCCTGGAGAAAGTATCCTTGAGCAGCTTTGTATTCCTTTTGTTGCAACTTGGCAAATCCCAGGTCAATAAAGGCAAGCGCATGTTCTTGTTTGGGAACACTTTGCAGAGACTCTTCAGGAACATCTCCAGCCCCCTCCTGAACGTCCTCCATAACATCTCGTTTCCGCTGGTAGATATCTGCAAGTTGGGGCGAGCTTTCCACGATCCGGGGCATGATAAAGATAAACATATTGGTTTTATTATTACGATCTTCGTGAGTTTTAAACAGCCAGCCCAGCAAAGGGATGTCGCCAAACAAAGGAACTTTATAATCCCCGGAGGTGATATCCTGGCCGATCATACCGCCGATAACAACAATTTCTTCATTATGAACCACTACCGTGGTGTCGGCTGATCGTTTATAGGTGGTTGGAGTGGTCACTCCGGCTTCACTTTTGAGTCTGGTGACTTCAACGCCAATTTCCAGGCGAAGCAGGTTTGCCTGATTAATCTGCGGGGTAATTTTTAGAGTCGTACCGACATCCTTGTACTCGTAGTTCGTGTAATCCTGGGTGCTTCCAGTGTCGGATGTATTTTTACTCGTAATATAGGGAACGTTTTGTCCAACTGTAATGGTTGCTTCTTTATTATCAGTGGTTAAAACCTGTGGGGTTGCAATGATGTTGATATCTGAATCTCTCTTAAAGGCATTAAGTACTGCGCCAATATCCGGGAAATAGACCCCGCCTATTTTAACACCTTTTTTCAGAAGGCCCAAGGTTGCTCCATCAGCCATCCCGGCAACCCCTGAATCAATTCCTTTGAGCAATCCAAAGTTATTATCAGTAAACCCGCTCCCCAGGGTACCGGTTTCATCGTGAAAACTTCCTAAGCCTCCCCATTCGACACCCAGCTGGAAGTTTTTTTCAATGGATACTTCCATAATCAGGGCTTCCAGGTAGACCATACGCCGGGGGATATCAAGCTTTTCAATGATCTCTTCCAGAATCACGTATTCTTCTTTGGGAGCTGTGATAATCAGGGAATTTGTTTCCGGATCTGCGTTGATTTGCAGGTTTGTGGACAAAGGAGGGGCCTTTGACGCCTCTTCCTTGGTATTCTTTCTTGCTGTTGTTCCTGACTGTTTGGTTGGCAGACTGGTCAGCACCTTGACCAGCTCTTCGGCATTGGCGTGCTGAAGATAGTAGACATGGATCTTTCCACCGCTTTTTGGTGCCTTGGTATCCAGTTGTTCCAAAAGGCTTCGGAGTTTTTCTATTTGGGCCTTGGGTGCGAAAACAATAAGGGAATTCGTGCGTTCATAGGGGATAATTTTGATATTTGAGGACGAGCTGCTGCTCCGGGTTCTTCGCCTGGATTGGACAAAGAGTTGGCTGATGGATTTACCCACATCAGTGACAGAGGCATACTGCAAAGGAATAATAACCAGCTCTTCATCCACAGCTGGCACATCAATTTCTTCAATAATTTCCATCAAACGTTTGATGTTGGATTGGACATCTGTCAGAATCAACATCCCGGACTGGGCATGAGCAATTACATTGCTTGTTTTGGAAAGCAGGGGAGTGAGTATCTTTCTCAGTTCATCTGGATCAGAGTGCTTCATTGGAATAATCCGGGTGACAACCTTGTCGTCTGAAGAATACTTTGCCCCGGCCTTGACCGTGGGAATACTTTTTGAACGCGCTTCAACAGCAGGGACAATTTTGATGATTGGCCCACTGGGAACGGTCGTAAATCCATGGACTTCCAGGACAGATTCAAAGACCTGATAGGCATCTTTTTCTGTCATGCGGGTTGGAGAGATGACAGTAACCTTTCCTTTAACAGTGCGGTCAACAATAAAGTTTTTTCCTGTCAACTCACTGATGTATTTAATGAAAACATTAATATCAACATCATTGAAATCAATGGTCACATATTGCTGTCCGTCTTCCTCCTGGGATTGACCAGTGCTTTCAGCAAAGCTGTTCGGCAGGCAGATACACAGGGAAAACAACACAGTAATAGATGCTATAGATAATGTTCGGAATATACGTTGTACTAAAGAGAAAGAAATTTTCATAATATATTGCAATGCAAAAAGGGTTGTCCTTATCCCTATAACTCTCATCCCACCACCAAGGGAGGGATAACAAAATATGGAAGTTGATCAGACGACTCCAAGGAGCCGTCGGTACTTTCAAATAAGCTTCCATCCCTCCCCTTGGGAGGGATCACAAAGCATACCCGGTACTTTCACGTAAATAATTAACAGGTAAACAGTACGTCGACAAGTATCAAAATATCAAAAGCTAATCGGTCAGGCATGCCGGATCAAAGGCATATTCCCCATTGAGCCAGTCTATAATTTCCTGAGCATAGGGACTGGTATAGCAGCTGTATTGCATAATAAGTGCTTTTTTTTGGGCCGGGTTGATATGATCCAGCCCTTGGGTATGCAGTATATCAATATCGTTAAGGAGTTGCTGCGCAAGTCTTTTTTCGCCTACCTGTTGGACAGCCTCTTGTCTGGTTTTCTGCAGGTCATAATGTTCCTTTTCAGCATAACTGCGTGGAAGCGAATATAAGGGAATGCGGGAAAGCCAGGCCTGATTCATAGGATTTGCAGCATGGCCTGCAGTCAGTTCAACCAGCGACCCCGGACGATTCTCAAAAGGTTTCAGAAGGATGAACTGAGAGGTCACCCTTCCGTCATTCACTGGATAGTTATCCCAGAGAAACGGTTTCCGCCCCAGAAGTTCACTCACTTCTTGTACATGGGATTCTGGAAATTCCTGTGAACAAACTTTCGGGCCTGTCCAGAAAATATCAATTTGAGGCGGTAGTCCTTTTGCTAAATCCTGAAAATATCCTTTTGGACGTGTACCAAACACCTTTTCCAGAACCGGGTCAAAGGAATAATAGGTAGGGCACATTATGACCTTGTCAGCTGTTGTCTTGTTCAGGACATCAAGGGTAATTTCAGCCTGCTTTTGCGCCAAATCTGGTACATCTCCGTGCATATCATCAAAGAGTACACAGAGTAAGTTGATCCCTAATTCATTAAAGAGCGTTATTTTCTCGTGTAGGCTTTTTCGGGCAGAACGATCATAGTTGTTATACATTTCAAAGGGGCTGAGTCCAATACCAAAGTCCAGCCCCAGGTTTTGATAATGATTGATTAATCGCTGAAGTTGGATAAAAATTTCAGCAGGCCAGTCTTCCTCCCATTTTTTGCGTAACCAGGGATCATTTTTGGGCGCATAGATGTAAAAATGATAGCCATTATCTTTCAAAAATTCTGCATAGTCAAACCGGGTTGCAAAAGACCATGCCCGGCCAAAGAAGCCTTCAATGATGCCTAAATACGGGGAGTTCATTCTTCTCATTCTTCTTCAGGCAACCTGTCCAGGTCCGGCAGAACTTCTTCATCCAGCTCATCTATGGGCATATCTTCTTCCATGTCAGAGGGATTACGAATCGGATTCCGACGAAAATTTACTCGACGATGGGGCCGTATAGCAGGAGGACGTCGCTGAGTTTTAATGCTCTTTTCTTCAACAGAATCATCTTCTTCAGGGTCTTCAAAGTCATCCATATCCTCCAGCTCTTCTTCAATCTGAGGGGGTTGTGGGGCAGGAGGTCGAGGGCTCCGGGTAATGAAAGGTAGGCCTGGTCCGCCGCCTTCTCGTTTTTTCATGAGCAAGGCTTCCTGGGCACCAAAGACATCAAGAATAACCTTACCCCGCTCAATGGATTCTATAATTGCGCCCTGGACAGCATCACCGATCTGATAGAGCTTTTGTTCGTTTTTGTTATCTTCAACAATAATAGCCCGTGCTGCTTGTTTATCACCCGTCACGGTACCCAAGAGAGTCAGATTTAATGCTGTTTGCACTTCCTTAACCGGCTGTTTCTCAATAAGAGTTGGTTGCTCTTCTGTGATTACTGGTTCCTCTTGCTGCGTGAGCTGGAAAATATTACGGCGAATGATCACCTGGAAGTCCGGGTTTTCATAATCAATTGTCTGCCCAACAGCAGGTACATCACCCGGCAAATCTGTAGGTAAGGTTTCCTCTCGGTTTTCAGAGGTTGTGGATTGGTCTTCAAGCGGTAAGCCAGGTGCTGTATTGGCAGTATGCTGATGGCGCAGTTCAGCAGGAGGACCCTCTGCATTAGGCTGGGGTTCTTCCTTGTCGCCTCTGTGCTGAATTGCTGGCCCTGGAGTTGGTAGCCCTGCAATGTCAAAGCAGCTGCGATGCAAGAGCTCCTTTTCCAGTTGAGCATATCCCAGATGAACAGCTGTATATGCCAGCACAAAGATGCCAGCTAATTTGAGCAGGATCTTGATCATCTTGCTGATCATTTTGCCGGGCTCCCTTTGGGCGTTTGCTGCAGCTGTTTTCTGATCAACCCCATCTGGTTATTAAATTGAGAAGGAAGACTGGGAAATTTAATACCTGGTGCTTTGAGGATCCCATTCACCGTAAAAGGAAGATCCCCTTTTTGCATTTCTTTTTTCAGGAGCGCCACAAGTGACGGGCTCTCCAGAGAAGAGGCAAATTCAGCTCTGGGCTGGAAAGAGCCTTTTACATCAACGTGGGAGAGTGAGCAGGGAACCATTGTCTGCATGCTGCCTTGAAAGTCTGCAGCAAATAAGGGCGCGTTCACCTTGCCTTGGCTTATGGATACTGTCCCTGCCTTAAATGTGAGTTTGGTCTCTATGGTGTCAAAGTCTATTTGCTTCATGCCCAAAACTGGCTGCTGCAGGCTCAGGGTGCCTTGTGCAAAGGTAAACTCCCCTTGCAGGGTATGGTTGTTCTTGTTCAGCATTCGTGTACCGGAAAAAGTACCTGATAAGGTACCATGCACAGTCCGTTGATATTCTTGCTGAATAAAGGCCAACTCGTTATTGTTTATCTGGATATCCTGCACTGTCCCATCATATTCAAGGGCACTATGATCTTTTGTCACGCTCAGGTGTCCGGTGAGAGACCCCTGGAGGATATCGCAGGTGTATTTTCCTGCAACATTTCCTGTTTTTTTCCAGGTCATAAGATCAGGGCGCAGGTTAACTGATTGGACCTTGACGAGTGTATTGTGTTCTTTTTTCCCGGTAATGCTGATATTATGCAGCTGCACATTAAACGGTGGAAACAATATTATTTTTTCCACAGCCCATTGCAGGGTTGGAGTCATGATATTCAGATCCTTCTCAATCCTGCTCTTAAACGCCTCAGCAGGGAATTTATACCAGAGCAGCAGGAGCACAACTGCGACAGTATATATAAGGTATCCTGATAATTTCAGTAACTTCATAGTCATATTGCAGAGTGCCTAGTCACCGATTACATCCGTTTGGATCAGACTGATAACCTGCATAATCACGTCCAGGGTTCCAACCTCCTTCTTGTTCACCTGAATGGAGATACGTTTCAGTGCCACGGTATGCTCTGCGGATTCAACCCGTTCCAAAAAGGCAACCAGGAGATTAAGACGTATGGCTTTGAGCTTCATCTCAACCATTATTTGTTGGACAGCCCCTTCACCAGTGGGGTCAGAGGGTTTCATGTAGGAAATATTATCCTTGACCTTTGTTTCTGCACATTTTTCTTCAAGAAAGGCGAACAGACTGAAATCTGCTGGTCGGGCAGCAACCAGCTGTTCCAGAGTGTTACTCCGCTGGCTTAATCGACTGATTTCTTCCTGCATGGACTGCATTTCAACCAGATCTTTCTCCATTTTTTGTATCTTTTGCTCGTTTTCTTTTTTCTTGTTCAGAAGAGGAAAAAGGGCGAATTGCATAACAGCAAAGAGGATAAGTGCGCTCAGCAGAATGATCAGCGCTTTTTTATCGTTTTGCTTTAAAGAGGTCATGAGGTATGTTCTTCTCCTTCTGCACTGTTAAGCTGTAGTTTAATTTCAAAGCGAATGCCTTCGCCTTGCTTACCATTGGTTGCAGACACAATATTTACTGCTGCGTAACGATCTGATGCAGTAAGCAGGCTCTTAATGGTGTTGACATTTTTAAAGGCATCTGTTGTTCCTGTCATTTTGACGGAATCCTGATCAATAATCAACCGGGTGATATGCAGGTCAAGAGTCTCTGGAATTCGGGCTGAGATATCATAGAGAACGAAGAGTACCCGCTTTTCTTCGCTGAAAATCGGCATGGAAACAGACATGGTGTCCATCCCCTGTAGTTTAGAGCGCATATGGAGGAGCGGATCTCCACTGGGGCGTATTCCTGGAAAAGATTGTTGAAACACCTGTGTCATTTGCGTTGACAGCCTATCATGTTTCTTTTCCAGTTGGTGAACATCGCCAAAGAGGTAGCCTAAAGTCAGCAGAATAAAGCCACCAACTGTGGCTGCTGCTCCGATGAGCTGTTTTTTTGAGCCCAGCAGGTAATGTGGCAGGGAAAATTCGTCTTTGCGGAAGTTGAAACTCGTTGCTTTTCTTCCAGCTTTGGCAGCCTGTAACGCCAAGGCCAAAGGTCGGTCAAAGAGTTCAGGTTTCCATTGACCAGCAATATCTGCTGTCAGAGTCACAGTATCTATACGGACCAAATCAGATTGTTTCACTGGCAGGCCGAGTTCTGAAGCGACCTTTTTCTGAAATCCCTGATCGAGCAGCATAGAGCCGGTAAGCAGAATGTAATCTGGTTGCAGGTTGTTGGAAAATTGATACGTGAAGATGTCTATACTTTGTTCAACCGTGTGGCAAATCTGCTTGACAGCCTGTTCAGCCTTGTCTGGATCGTCTGTATGAATTTCTTTTCCATCAAAGGAGAAAAGGGTTTCTGTAAAAACCTCGGTTGGGTAGGGCAGCTCTCGCATAAAAGCAACAGCACCATGTTGAACAATAGCGATGGTGGCAGCAGAGGTTGCACAGGAAAGCACGATAAAATTTTCTGATTCCTGATCGGTCTGGCTCAGGCATTCTGCCAGCACAAAGTCAGTTGGACAAATTTTGTTTGGCTCCACTCCCTGTTCGCGAAAGACTGAGAGGTGCCGGGCCATGCGTTCTTTTTCAAGAGCAGCAGCCACCAGCTGGGTTTCTCCCTTTTCCTCATCCACCATTGCAGGATTGGTGGTGATAATGTGTTGATCAGCTGGAAGGAGCAGCTGTTCATCAAGTTCAAAAGGAAGGATTTGCTCTATCTTTTTACTATCAGTAAAGGGTAGAGTGATATTGCGCAGGCTCAGTTGCGAAAGGCCAAGGCCGATATCACAGCGTCCTTTGCCAGAATATTGCAGTTCTTCCAGCAAAAGAGGAAGTTGCTCTGAAAGCTGGTTTTCCTCATCAAGCTGACAAAAGGCGCAGGCAACCGCATTGCTCTCTTTACCGTTTCTGGAAACAGTTACTCCGGTTACCAGATCATCACTGATATCTATGCCCCAAAAAAGTGTCACCCGCTCTCTTACTGTCCGAATTCGGTCAAAGATTTTACCAGCACAGCCTGCTGCAAAAGCCGCTCCAGTCTGCTCAGGTCATCGCAGTTGACGATCTTTTTCTGTGTCATATCTGGAAGCCTCCCAAAGCGGACTTCCAGAACCTTGAGCACTGCTTTCCGGGCTTCCTCAAGCTGCCCCGTGCTTCTTCCCTGCTCAAGCCCCAAAGTGATCCCTAAGTCCCTTCCTTGCTCAAGCCCCAAATCTCTTCCCTGCTCAAGCCCCTGAAGCCGTCCCTCCTCTCTGGCTATCCGTTCCGTGCTGGTTATGTACGGCATCTTTCTCTCCTCCTCAAATGCTTCCAGTTCCTTTTTAAACTCCAACGCCTTGGGCTTCGGTAGTTTCAGCACATAGTCGATAAATCGGTACAGTCTGAAAATCTGTTCTTTGCTGTAGTTTTTCTGGTACAATTCCTTAGTCAGTTCCATTCTGAAGCTGTAGCGTTTGTCCACATCTCCCCCAGAGTGCAGTTTGGCCAGCTGCACTCTGGTCACAACAGCAAACGGGTTGTTGCTTTTCGCAGTTTCCTCAGTATCAAAGTCCAGCAGCTTAATCACCGGAAAAGTGAACTCAACCGAGCAACCGAATTGCTCCCGCAGAAAACGGCATGGCCTGAAGTCCTTGCTCCTGTCAACGAGAACCGCGATACTGACGACATCCTGCCGATACTTATCGAATATTCTGTAGTTGTACACATACATCCTTTCCTCAAAGCTGTCGTCCCTGTTGCCCTGCACTTCGATATGAATTAGAATCCACCTGACCGCTCCACTGTTGAGCAGGCGTACCTCAAGCAACTTGTCCGCCTCGCGCTTGATGTTGTCGCTATCGCAGAGGATCTCGTTTAACTCCTTGTCCAGGAACCTTATTTCCTTAGAAAAATCTATGGCTTTGTGCAAATCTGGCAGGTAGAAACGGAAAAAATCCTCGGTGAAATCTTCGATGATATCTTTCCATCCACCGTCCATGTCTGAAGGAGGTATTTGGTTGTTCATTGTATCTTCCAGTACAGCAGAACCTGCTCCTGATTTTCTTTGCGCTGGATGATTCCTTCGCCAATCCGTTGCAGACCTTGTTCCGTAGCAGTTACAGTTATTTTAAACAAGTTACTTTCAGTTGTCACCAGAGCAGAGTCAAAGGTGATATCCCCGGGAAACCCCGGAACATTGCGGTACCAGGTGACCTGATTAAGCATTTCTTGATTCACTTCATCTTCTCTGAACGAGATCATGTCAGCAGCAAGTTCTTCAGTCATATCATCGTGAAGGGCCTGAAGAACCAGTACAGGTGCTGTGTTGATATTGACCATACCCGGTTGCGCACCATTGGTCAAATAAGCAATGAGATGAGAGGTGGTATTTGCCTTGTTTTTCAGCTCGCTGTAAAGAATTTTTTGCTTCCATCCCTTCACCAATGCCAGGTCATCTATCAAGGACATAGGCCCATTAGCCGGAACATAGGGAGGATCAAGACTGCTGTAGTATCCTTTTTCCGCACCGTTTTCTTCTGTTTCATCGTTCTCATCCAACCAATCCATCAGACTGTCCAGCATAATAGCGGCTTGATTCTCGCCAAGCTCTTCAATGCCAAGGTTCTCCAGGAGGAGGAAACGCTTCCAGAGGCTTCGCTGAAGTTTTTCCGGGTCTTTCTTCTTGTCTTTCCCTTTTTGTTTTTTCTTCCAGGCCTTTTTTTCTTTCTCTGTCCAGACCAAGGCATTGGCCTGTAAGCGGCCAGACAGGTCTGTTACTGTAATATCCATGGAACCAGAAAAAAGTTGGCTGATCAGCGGTGAATCAATGACTCCCCAGCTATCCCATGAAGAATCTGATGCATCTCCTTCCTCATTTTTCTGCTGATCAGCAAGGAGAGCTGCCCGTGCAAGGTTAAGTCCGGACAGGAGCATGGCATCCAGGCGTACTGCTCTGCTTTGATTGACAGCAGCCTGCATCTGTCCATTCACTGAGGTGCTGAGGCGTACAGTGACCGCAACCAGAAAGGCAACAGTCAGCAATGCCAGAACCAGGGCCATGCCTGAACGGTCACGGAGAAAGGATAATGACATTATTCCTCCTCTGGTTTGCCCTGAATGAGGCCGGTGGGCAGCAATACGCTTGTCTGAAAGACCGTTGTTCGCTCTTCTTCTTTATTTCGCCAAAATTCCAGGCGACAGGTTACAGCAGCAGGCAGACGTCGTTTTGCTGCAGCCTCTTCATCACCATCTTGAACCGTGGTGTCCCAGCTCTCCTGCTGTGTTCCTGTATGATCATGATAGGTAAAACGCACAGAGCGGAGTTGATTTGCGAGAATATAGGCATCAACCTCATTGTTTTCGTTACCCTCTTCTCGTGGTCGTTGGAGAACATCGCTGCGCAAAAGCACCAAATGACCATCATGGTTTGGGTCTGATTGCACAGCATAGCTGACTCTGGCCATGCCCGGACTGTCATTTTCCGGATCAAAAACAAGATGGGCTAAGGAGGAGAAAGAGAGCAGAATGCCCTGGTCACCAGTACTGGTTCCCTGCTCACCAATGAATTCCCAGTCTTGGGTCAATAGTGCTGAACTCAGATCCTCGCTGATCCGTTCCATAGCGACCTGGGCCTGAAACGAGATCTCTCCTTGTTTGAGAGTAGCATCAATAGCATTAATGGAACCAGACAGGGCAACGGTCACCATAGCCACCACCAGACCGAGGATGGAGATCGCCAGCATGATTTCCAGCAAGGTAAAGCCTGACTCAGCACCGGACTGATGTGGACTGGACACGCTTATTCCCCTTCTATTGGCTCAATCTCAGCCATGATAACAGAACGGAGCCTGAAGACCTGGCTCTCATCTTCGTAGCGGCTGACCTCAAGAGTAACAAGCTTGAGCATACCCTCAATGCCTGTTATGCCGGTTTCATCCTCATACAATTCCCTGACCTCGGTCTGCCAGGTGTAATCCGCAAATGCATCATCAAAGTCTCCTGATGTGCTGCTTAAGACATCAAAGCCTTCCAGTTGCAGTTCTGTCAGCTTTTGCCGGGCCAGCATGGCTGCATTGGTTTCAAAGCGGGAGATACCTGCAATGGAAATACTCTGCGACTGGGAACCCAGAAGAGAGACAAAGGTCATGGCGATGATTGCCACTGCCACCATAACCTCAAGAAGGGTGAAGCCGTTTTGCGATGCGTTCATCTGCTCACAATTATCCGGTCATTTTCAAGCGTAACATAACCATCAAGGATTCGTGCAAGCCCGAGAAAGGGAGACAGTATAACAGTACGTTGATCTCCAGTATCGTTTTCTAAATGAATAGCTGCTTTTCGGGTATACCCTTTGCTGGTAAAAAGTATCCCTGTCTCATTATTATGTACTGTAGTATTCGCTGTCAGCGTCTCGTTCTCTGGCGTTTCTATGCCTGCCAGTCTCACAGAATCATCCAGCGTGACCCGCAAAAAGGCTTTATTCTGTTCTTCCTCTTCCATTTCCGGTATCCTTGTAACCGGTACAGTAACAAATTCTTTTGTATCAGGATCAAAGCGCAGGGTATAGCTGGTATGCCTGGCTCTGGCCTCTTGCGCTGTTGCCGTGACCAGGCTGACAATGCGCTGGGCTGTTGCACTGAGTTCATTGCTGTACAGGCTGGCTTGGATTTTAGGCATCGTAAAAACGGCTGTCAGGGAGATCAACACCATGACAACGATCAGTTCAAGAAGGGTAAAGCCCTGTTGCTTGGTCATGATTCCCAGCTATTGATCCCAGCTATTGATATCAGCATTCATGCCTTCACCGCCAGGTTCGTTATCAGCTCCATAGGACATGAGATCAAAATCGTCGTGCAAACCAGGACTGATGTAAATAAAATCATTGTCCCAGGGGTCTGTCGGGACAGCATTTTTGTCCAGATAGCCACCATCACGCCAGTTCTTGGCCAGCTTGCCTGTTGAAGGGGGTTCTATCAGGGCCTGTAATCCCTGATCAGTGGTAGGATATTTGCCATTATCCAGTTTATACAGCTTTAATGCCTGGCTGATTGCTCCGATATCGACCTCTGCCTTGGTGCGCCGGGCCTCATCAGGGCGATCCATGATACGGGGGACAATCATACCTGCAAGAATACCAAGGATCACAATGACCACCATGAGTTCAATCAGGGTGAAGCCTTGCTCGTTGTGCAGTATGGATCTGTTCTTCTTTTGGTTGTTGCTATTGTTTTTCAAAGTGCCACCTTTTATTATCTAGGTATCATCTTGTTATGAAATTGTTTTTCTTTAAAAAGTTTTTGAACTGCATAGGTAAAGCGAACTTTTCTTTTCAGAAGATATATTGAAAAAAAATATACTGGAAAAAGGGAGGGAATGCCATGCAAATATTTTTTAAGAGCAGAAAACTGTTGCTGAGGAAATGAATGTTTTGTTGCGGTTAGTGTCCCTTGAATCTACACCGTTCTGATTTCACCGAGCAGGTCAGGATGACGGTCAAGCAGTTTGAGCAATTTCACCAAAGACAGGGGCGGACGTGTCCTGCCGTTTTCATAGCGCGAAAATGCGTTGATGCCGCCGCCGAAGATCTCCGCTGCAGTGCGCTGATCAAGTCCGAGTTTTTTTCGCATCTTGGCGATAAAACTCGGATCGACAATCGCCGCATTGACCTGTTTAGAGAACTCACCGCCCACAGGGGTGCTCGGTCGGTACACGTCCTGCCAGATTTTATGATCGGCGTAGGTGGTCATGCTTTTATAAAAATCAGCGGGCGTGAGGGGATCTTTTCCCTGTTCCGCAAGGGGTACTGACAACAGCCAAAGGGCGATGCGGGGTTTGTTTTTCCATGCTGATATATTAACCTATTTGGTTAGTTTCGGCAAGAGCAGGGAACGGGTTTTATCAGCCTGCAGGAAGGATTGGACACCACCAGCGGGGGCAGGCTGGTCTTTCAGATCTTCGGGGCTTTGGCCGAGTTTGAACGAAACCTGATCCGGGAACGGACAAAGGCCGGGCTGGAGGCGGCACGGGCCAGGGGGGAAGGAACATGCCACCCCCCTATTTCCTCTATTGATTTTAAAATCGCTTGCTAGCGCACGAACGATTATGTAAAATAGAGTCGTACGTAAACTTAAGCTAAGGAGGATAATCAATGGCTATCACGGCATCAACCCTGCGGGGCAATATCTATAAACTGTTAGATAAAATTCTGGCATCAGGAAAACCTCTGGAGGTGGAAAGAAAAGGAGCGCGGTTGCAAATTATCCCTAAAAAACCAGTATCCAAGCTATCTCGACTAACAAAACATGCCTGCATACAGGGCAACCCTGAATCAATCATACATTTGGACTGGTCGGATGAGTGGAACAGCGATTTACCTTGATACCCATGTCGTAGTCTGGCTGTACAGCGGTGACCTGTCTCTGCTCTCAGAAAAAGCCTGTCAACTCATAGAAGAAAACGAGCTGCTGATTTCCCCACTGGTCCTGCTTGAACTTCAGTATTTATTTGAAATAAAAAGAATCACGGTTGAACCGACCGTTATTTTTGATTCGCTTGCGGAGAGCATAGGGCTGGAAAAATGCCGTGCATCTTTTGCACGGGTGATTACGGAAGCCATGCGGATCTCGTGGACGAGAGACCCTTTTGACAGGATCATCACCGCTACGGCAATGATTCATCAGGCTGGTTTGCTGACCAAGGATGAGATGATCAGGCAGGAGTGTGGGTTGGCGGTTTGGGACTGACCGGCCCCAAAAATGGTGCGGCTCACAAATCCCATCCTGCGTTTGGTTTGCGGGATGGGATTTTTCGTTTCAATGCCGCAGTGTTTGTAGTGCATGGGATGCATCACATGGCTGGAGCAGCAAGGACAGCCTGGATTGCCTCCAGGTTGTTGTCCGGCATGTGTCGGCAGGAAAACAGCAGAATATCATACTGATAATTTCACCTGACCTTCAACGGGCTGTTTTTCATAGCTAACCGTGTTATACTCCATGAAAATGCTTTTTAATCATAACATTGGAGGATGCACTTATGTTAACAAACGAACTCAATTGGTTTT
>NZ_JALAAI010000010.1:0-53466 GCF_052785085.1 Candidatus Electrothrix sp. | reverse complement strand
TGTGCTCTTCCGATCTTGGCGTGATCGTGGTGGATGCCGAAGGCGTGGAAGAAGAGGAGCTAATGGAATTGGCTATTGAGGCTGGTGCGGAAGACGTGGTCGAAGAGGAAGGCAGCTTTCGAATCCTCACCACTCCCGAGGACTTCAACGATGTGGTTGATACCTTGGAAAAAGCCGAGATTAAGATGGATGAGGCATCCATCTCAATGGTACCGCAGAATACTGTGGAAGTGGCTGAAGAGAAACCGGCCAAGAATCTGCTGAACCTGCTGGATAATCTGGACGATCATGACGATGTCCAGAAGGTTCATGCCAACTTCGACATCCCGGATGAAATCATAGAGGCCCTGTCATAGACAATTTCCGGCCTCTTTATCGGCAAGGCGAGCCGGTACGGATTATCGGCATTGATCCCGGCTCCCGGATTACCGGCTACGGCATCATTGATAAGCAGGGGGCAGGGCTTGGCTTTGTCACCTGCGGCACCATCCGCACCGGCACAGAAAAAGATTTTTCCCGGCGCCTCCTCATCATCTTTCAAGGGATCTCTGAGGTTATGGAACAGTATAAGCCGGAGGTTGCAGCAGTGGAAGATCTGTTTTCTGCCCATAATGTGCGCTCAGCCCTTAAGCTGGGCCAGGCTAGAGGTGCTGCCGTGACAGCAGCCATGAACCAGGGTTTACCGGTGGATGATTACACGCCTCGGGTGGTCAAACAGGCCGTGGCTGGCTACGGGCATGCTGAGAAAGAGCAGGTGCAACACATGGTGCGCACCTTGCTCGGTCTCAGCGGCGCACCGAGTAGCGATGCTGCTGATGCCTTGGCTGTGGCTATCTGTCATGCCAATCATATGGATCGGTTGTAGTTCTTTCGAGTCAAGGAGGTGATTTATGGGTACTGTTCAGCGCAACCTGCTGGTTTATCTTCCATTGATCGGCGTAATCATTGCCCTTGGACTGCCTGCCCGTCTTGTTCCTCATTTCCTGCCCAACTGGTATGTCACCTATGCCGGTGATTTTCTCTGGGCCATGCTGGTCTTTTTTCTTTACGCACTCCTCTTTCGCTTTTCCACGAAAACATGCATCGTTGTTGCGCTGCTGACTGCCTACCTTATCGAACTTTCCCAGCTCTTTCATCCGGCCTGGCTGGACTCTCTCCGTTCCATCCGCCTCTTTGGTTTTATCCTTGGCTTTGGCTTTCTCTGGTCTGATCTTGTTGCCTACACCTTGGGGATCTCCTTGGCAGCCGGTATTGATTGGTTGTTGCTCAATACGGTATGCAAAGATGCTGATTATTAGTGTGGGAATACTGCGGGGGAAGAAAAAAGAATGTTTTCGGGGTGAGAGGGCAATGTGTTTTTTTTACATGGTAGGCGAGGCGGGATTCGAACCCGCGACCTTCGGCTTCGGAGGCCGACACTCTATCCAGCTGAGCTACCCGCCCGTACTCTGGGTAAGGAATGCCTGTACGATGAATAAGTATGAGAATCAATATCCAACCTCTGGCATTCGCTGACCCAATATAGTATTATTACTGTACGTCTGTAAATAAAAAAAAGCTCTATCCAATAAAGAAAATCCAGCGTTCTTGTTACTTGCCCCTCAAAAGAGGGGAAATCTGTTGACCCTTTTGTTTTTTATGCAGAAAAAAAGATTGACCGAGTTGGCAGCAGTGACTGTTGCCCTCCTGTTGGTGACCGCCGTTCTCTGGCTCACCGATGCTGATCGTTTTATCACCTCGCTTGTTCCCCGTGACCTTACTATTGCTGCTGTGCTTCCTGAGTGCAACAGGGCCTGGCCTGTGGGAAATCTTTTTCCCTGGAATATCCTGTATGAGGTTGCGCCGATCCCGGCAGTTATCCTTGCTGTTTCAGCCGTATTTGTTCTGTTGATGGGTTTTTTTCGTGAGCGCTTTGCCCATTGGCGTAAAAAGGCTCTTTTTATCCTGTTGTTGCTTGCCATAGGTCCAGGGCTGGTTATCAATGTCCTGCTTAAAGGAGAGCTTGGCAGACCCCGTCCCCGTCAGATCGTTGAATTTGGTGGAGAGCATCAGTTTACCCAGTGCTGGCAACCGGGCGGCGGAGGCAGCAATAGCTCGTTTCCTTCCGGTCATGCTGCGATTGCTTTTTTTCTCATGGCCCCTTGGTTTGTGTTACGGGATGGAAAGAAACGGTATGCAGAGGCCTTTTTGGTTACTGGCCTCCTGTTTGGCACCCTGGTTGGCGTTGCCCGGATTCTTCAGGGAGGGCATTTTGTCAGCGATATTCTATGGGCTGGAGGGATTTTATATCTTGTAGGCAGTCTGTTAGGGCTTGCCTTGGGAATGCATAAGGATGGTGTGGCTGATTAGGGATGCAAGTGAGGAGGCTTGTTGCTGCGGATTGAAACGATAATGCCTGGAAGTGATGCAGCCAGCGTGACCAGCCCGTAGAGCAGGGATAAGGTCAGTATCTGTGATTTTTCCGCTCCGATCAGGAGGAAAAAGGCCACCATCGCTCCTTCGCGGACTCCCCATCCAGCCAGTGATATGGGTAAAAGAGTCAGCAGGATGACTGGCGGAACCATGACAAAATAGGTCTGTATAGAGAACGTCAACCCTATCCCTTGACCGAGAAAGAAAAAGGTACTCATGGAGAAAAGATGAACCAGGAGGGAAAGACTCATTTGACTGGAGATGGCTGGCAGCGAAGAGTAAACTTGAAAATAACGCTCTGAAAGGCGACCCAGAAAGCCCAAGTATTTACCAACAGTAAAAAAGGAAAAATTACGCAGAAAAAAGAGGAGAAAGAGACCGGTTACCAAGATAATAAGAATGAGCAGGAGGGGATAGTAGACTTGTGTTGGTAACAGGTTGTGATTGAGCAGGATGGCAGCAATATTCAGAAGCAAGAGTCCGGCTAAGCCTATAATACGATCAATAAAGACACTAAAAAAGGCATCTTCAGTAGAGCTGGTGACTTGGGCGCAATCATAGATACGTACCCCATCTCCGCCAATACTGGTGGGAAGCCCTTGATTGAAAAAGGCCCCTTTAAAATAGCTGCCAAGGTAAAAACTCAAGGGAGCGTTGAAGCCCAGGCGATCAACGATGAGCTGCCAGCGATACGCAGCCACTGTGAGACTGGCCAGCTGGGTAAGCAGGGCAACAAGGAGATGGAGCGGAGAGATTGTTGTGACTGCTTTAAGAACCTTTTCTGGATGGATACTACGAAAGATCAGGAAGAGGAGCAGACCAGTGACCACGAGTTTCAGACTGTATTGCAGACTTGTCTTGGCCATTGATCAGGTATGGTATGTATCAACCTGGATTTTGCAGTATGGACAGGGGGCAAAACCAGCCTCATAGGCAACAAAGGTGCTGTTGAACTGAAGGGTGCAGTTTTTACAATGGTATTGTTCGCAACCCGGTAGGTGAAAGACCCGTTCCTGGGCATCAGCATGGACCAGCATTCCTTGCCAATCCGGCTCGTTTTCTGGTTTCTTATTCCCTTTACTCCGGCGTATGCTCAGGATCTGGTGGAATAAAGTGGAGAGTCTCTTTAGTGGGTTGAGGAAGAGGACATCAATAACATATTCTATCCACAGGGTCAGGCGTTCAGAGAAAATCGGGCGTTCCTGCTCAACCCTCCAGAAAATAATTCCTGTGATAATTGCAAAAATAACATTGGGCAACCACATGCCTGTCAGCAGGGACACGGCCATATCTTCTACCATGACTCTGAACAGGGTAAAAACAATATAATAGAGGACAAAGAATCCTAATCCCAGAGGGATGCCAACGGCCTTACGTCCTGGGCCAGCCTGCAGGCCTAAGGGTAATCCTAAGAGGCTGAGGATGAGGCAGCCCACGGGCAGGGCCAGGCGATGGTGGTACTCTGTCAGATAAATGATGCCAGCCGGGGTATCAACTCCGTACTTCTTGGCAGCGGCCTGGAGCTGTTCCTGTGACATGCTGCCCCGGCTCAGAAGGGTGACATCATCCCCATCAATACGGGTAGGCGGTTTTAAAGGGATATTGAGCTGGTACCGTTGGAAGCGGACGATCTGGCTATCCAGTGCATCGGTATTATGCAAGGTACCCCTGCTGAGCACGATGGTGACAGACATGGTACTGATATCTGCCTTCATCCGGCCTTTTTGGGCCATGATGATAATGGGTTGCTCCCG
Organism: Candidatus Electrothrix sp.; assembly: GCF_052785085.1. Classification (NCBI taxonomy): domain Bacteria; kingdom Pseudomonadati; phylum Thermodesulfobacteriota; class Desulfobulbia; order Desulfobulbales; family Desulfobulbaceae; genus Candidatus Electrothrix; species Candidatus Electrothrix sp. Next base: position 49,300 of record NZ_JALAAI010000010.1, on the reverse strand, counting down.
GCCACGCATGTCTGAGACATAGACACCGTTCCAGTGCTCGTTCTCATCAATATCATCAACATACACAACAAGGTCGCCCAAGGCCTCGGTGAATTTTTTTTCCTTGATTCCACTGTCTATCTTTTCCTTTGCCAGCTGGAACATAAGTTGGTGCATAGCAGTTTCACCAGCCGGAATAAGGCGGACTGAGAAATAGCCTGTCAGGGCTGCGATAAAGGTAGAGACAATAATAACAGGTGGAAGCATCTGCCGCAGGCTTATACCACAGGCCTTGAGCGCGAGAATTTCCCGTTCATTGGTGAGACGGGTAAAACCGATAATCACCCCGGCCATGCTGGCCATAGGAATAACATAGAGCAACATGTGCGGGAAAATATAAGAAAAAAGCCGGATGAAATCGGGAAAATTTATTCCCAGTTCAAGGACGACCTCAAGCAGCGGAATGAGTCGGATAAGGAAAAAGACCCCGTACAGGATAAGAAAGCTGGCAAAAAAGGGAGCAAGCAGTTCTGTTGCCAGATAGCTGTACAGAAGAAAAGGGATACCGTTGCGCTGCATGGTGTTTTATAAGATGTGAGTGGCTTTTTATTGGATAATATTGTTAATATTCACATCAATCCAGTGCTGATCCCACCATTCAACCGGGGTGACAAAGATGCCGTGGACCAGCATGGAAAAGTGAAGATGATCGCCTCCAGCCATGCCTGTGGTGCCTGAGTTGCCAATAACCTCTCCTTGTTCCACGAATTGCCCTGGTTCAACCCCAATTCGGCTGAGATGAGAGTACAGGCTGGTCAGGCCCTGGCCATGATCTATCATGATCATGTTACCGTAAATGCCAAGATAATTTGCAAAGATGACTTTTCCTCTGTTTGCAGCTTCAATAGGGGCCTTTGCTGTTGAAGCAATGTCCATGCCCAGGTGGGTTTGGTAATCAATGGCCTCTCCTTGGTAATAATAGGTCCGTTGATCAGCAAAACCAGCCTTGCCAGCTCCGGCCATGCGGAGGAAGCGACCCTGCCATAATTGTTCACTTGCGGTGTTTTTGCAGATGTCAGCAATTTTTTCCGCATTGCGAATGCGAACCTTCCTGTTGACAATAAGATATTTTTCCAGGTTGCTTCCTGTGAGTTCCGGGTAGCTGTTTTGGAATTCCGGAATTTTTTTATTGAGAAAACCGTCTGAAACGTAAATGCGGTCTTTCCTTTCTTTTGCAGCCTTTATATGCATGGAAAAGATACTGCTTCCTTCATTACCAGCCTGATCCACTCCTACAACCCGCATCTGTTCTGGTTTGCCACTATCCCAAGGCAGAGCAATGTATGCTATAAATCGTTTTTTGCTGCCTGCAAGAGGGTATCCCTGAAAAAAGCTGTCATCCAGCATAACCCCATGACGTTTTGAGGGCTCGGAGATGCTGTAGACCACAATGCCACTTCCACCTGGTGACATATATTGCTGAGCATGTTCAATATGAACCCGTGGAGGACTGGTGTCAATAGTTACCGGGAAAACATGGGTTGTCACATTACCCTGTAAATTGCCGTTCAAAGAAAAGTCATGGACAGAAACCTGAAGTTTGGCCTTGCCTTCTTGGGCCTCGGTCTTTTGAACATCCAGAGTAAAGGTTTCCTGAATTGTATCAGGACCTGCTTTTGTGAGCCAGGCCTGACGGGGAAAGCTTTTGCTGAAGAGCTGGAATTCTTTTTCGTTTTGTTGAAGAACAATAGAGACGTGTTGAATACCACTTCGTTGATCTGCTGCCTGTACCTGAATTTCCTGGGGGCTACCAAGAAAGAGCAGGTCTTTATTCAAGGTTATTGTTGGTTTTTCTGTCTCAAAGAGTATGAAACCGGCTGCCACACCAGCAAGAAGAATAAGGAGGATGAGGGTGATGAGGACGTTGCGACCCAGTCTTTTTTTGCTGGAACGGGAATTGCCTATTCTGCGTTTGTTTTTTGAGATCATGGTAGCAGGTAAGATAAGGAGTGATCGTTTGAGGGTTTAAGCTTTTCTTTGAAAAGATTATTCGTCCCAGATAATCTCATATTGTGGTTTATGAAGATTGTACTCTGGAGATACAGTAATTTTTTTACCAGTGGTTTTTTCAAGATGGTGAAGGTGATGCGCTTCCTTTTGGGACAGAGTGTTCGCAATATGAGGATGCACCTTAATCGTTATATTTTTGCCATCAGCATGACGGTTGTCTCGGTATATTTTACGAAAAATTTCATAACAAACAGTCTGTCGTGATTTGACAATACCTTCTCCGCCGCAATGATAACAGGGCTCGCACATCAGTTGGGACAGGCTTTCACAGGAGCGTTTCCGGGTCATCTGAACCAGGCCAAACTCTGAAACCTTGAGGATGTTTACCCGGTTTTTATCCTTGCGCATAGCCTCCTGAAAGGCATTATATAGTTCTTCTCTATGCTGTTCTGTTTCCATATCTATGAAATCAATGATAATAATTCCACCGATATTGCGAAGTCTAAGCTGGTAGGCAATCTCTTTGACTGCCTCCATGTTTGTTTTAAAGATAGTCTCGTTGAGATTATTTTTTCCAACATAACGGCCTGTATTGACATCGACCACTGTTAACGCTTCTGTGGTTTCAATAATAAGGTATCCACCAGAACGGAGCCAGACTTTTTTGTCAATAGCCCGGGCAATATCCACCTCAATGCCGTAGGCATCAAACAGGGGAACCTCACTGTCATAATAGACTATCCTGTTTTTCAGCTTGGGCGCAAAGGTAAGGACAAAGTTGAGAAGGCGCTCATGCATACTTTTTGAATCAACAACAAGCTCATTGACACTGTCTGTAAAGAGGTCTCGCACTGCCTTGAGAACCATGTCCAGATCTTTATAAATCAGGCAAGGTGCTTTGGCTCGTTGGGCCTTGGAGTGAATATCATCCCAAAGCAAGAGAAGAAACTCCATGTCTGCTTCAATTTCAGCCTTGGTAACATTTTCAGCAACAGTGCGGACAATAAATCCTGTTCCTTCTGGTCGCAGTTGCTCAATTTTTTGCCGGAGTTCCTTTCGAATACTTTCGTCTTCTATTTTACGTGAAATGCCGATATGATCGGTAAAGGGCATAAAAACCAGGTTGCGGCAGGGAAGGGTGATATGACAGGTCAGCCGGGCACCCTTGGAACCGATGGGCTCCTTTTCAATTTGCACTAAAATGGTTTGCCCTTTTTTGACCAGATCTTCAATAGCAGGATGAGATGAGGTGTTGGATTCCCCATTCTTTTCTGACCATGAAGAATGCTTTCCTGAATGTCTCTCTGAGGTGGAGAGCTGTGACATTGATGTGTCAATATCATCAACATATAGAAAGCCTGTACGATCAAGACCAATGTCAACAAACGCAGCCTGCATACCTGGCAGTACCCTGACTACTTTGCCCTGGTATATATTGCCCACCAACCCTTTTTCTGTCAGACGTTCAAGGTGGAACTCAAGCAGGTTGCCACGTTCCACCACCGCAATACGGTTTTCATAAGGTGTTGCGTTTATTACAATGTCTGTATACATATTGCGATATTGCGAGTACTGTCAGGATACTTTTTTCGGACAGGGTTTTTATTGTAAAGAGTCAGAGCAAAGTTTTAGCAGATGTAGAAACTTATTTCCTGAGCAAGCATCAGGGTACTTTTGTAAATGCGAAAAATGCTTTATGATACTCGACAACAAAGGAATTTCCCAGAAGAAATTTTTTACTGCATTGGCCAGTGAAGAATATAAGCAAGAATTGTTCTATAGTTACGTCTGGCTTGAAATTTTTGAAATGTATCCTATGCTGTGTTGTTGTCCCTTATCACCAGAGGGATGAAAGTTGGAGGTATTGCCATGCCTGTTTATGAAAGAAAAACACTGCCCACCCTTTTACAGCAGATCAAAAAAGGGGAGGTTGTTCCTGCTTATCTGTTGATCGGAGAACGTTATCTCTGCCAACAGGCCGCAGACCAGATAGCCACCTTGCTCTGTACTGCTGGAGGAACGGTCCATAGTATTGACGGTGATACAGAGGATAGCAACCTGACTCTTTCTAAGCTCAGAAGTTTTAGTTTGCTGGGAGGCCGGCAGATTTTCAGAGTGAATAATACAAGATTATTTCATTCTAAGAATGTTGCCCAGGCAATTTGGAAACGGGCCGTACAGGCCCATGAAGGTAACAAGCCTGAGAATGCCTTGAAGTATCTCCGGGCCATGATGGAAGCGGGCGGTTTAGAAGCCAATACAGCAGAAAATGATCCTGCCAGCCTGACTGCTGCCCAATGGAAAAAATGTTTTGGTTTTGCCAAGCCTGCTGAAAAATTAGAATGGACAGGAGAAATTCTTACCCGTTTTTCCGGTCAACAAGAAGCAGAATCAAGCAGGATCAATCTTTCCCAAAATAACGGAGAAATGGTGCTGGCAACCCTTGAAGGAGGAATACCAGAGAATAATATTTTGATGCTGTTGGCTGAAGAGGTTGATAAGCGTAAAAAACTGTTTAAATCCTTTAAGGAAAAATATGCAGTGATCAATCTGCATGTGGATACCGGAGCAAGTACACAGGCCAAAAAGGTGCAACAGGCAGTCCTGCAGGAACAAGTAGCTGCTGTGCTGGGGAAGATGAACAAGACAATGGCCCCAGGAGTGATGGAGCAATTACTTGAGCGGGTTGGCTTTCATCCAGTTGCTGCAGTCATGGAAACTGAAAAACTGGCCTTATCTGTGGGAGAGGCTGAAAAAATTACCATGCCAGACCTGGATCGTATGGTTGGCCGTACACGACAGGAGGCTTTTTTTGAGCTGACCCAGGCAATCAGTGAGAAAAAGCCAGAACAGGCCCTGCTTATTGCTTCACGGCTTCAGGAAAATGGTATTCATGCCCTGGCTCTTGTTGCAACCTTGCGTAACTTCACCAGGAGTTTATTGCTCTTTCGCATTCTTCTGGAACAGCGACAGTATCATTTTCGCCCTGGTATTTCAGCAAATGCGTTTCAGGAACAATGTTTGCCAGCCTTAAAAGAAAATGAGCGTTGGAAAGCAGAGCTTTCTGGTCATCCTTTTGCTGTGTACATGCGCTTTAAAGCAGCTGCTTGTTTTTCCATTCCTTTTCTTCGTTCCTGGTTGCAGGATATTTTGGCAGCAGATATGCGCCTGAAAGGGTCTTCTGTGGATACAGAGACTATTATCCAGCATTTGATTCTTTCTATGATGACTGCCTGATATTTGAAGTCAAGAAAGGAAGCTTGCAAAATCATCCTTGGGCATTACAATACAAGAAGGTAAGGAGAAGAATCTTTATGAGTAACGCCGGACATATCGGGCTGTTTTGTATTGACCCGAAAAGCATGTGTATGCTGAAGAATGGATGGCAAAAGATTGACATTTGAGATTTTAACAGCATATAATCAAGAAGATGGGAAAAACAGATTCAGGACATAAGGAAGAGATACTGACCAGGGATAAAAAAGATTTTCAAGAACCTCCCTTGTATAAGGTGCTTCTCCATAATGACGATTATACAACCATGGAGTTTGTGGTTATGGTGCTGGAAACGATCTTTGGTAAGGATACCTCAGAAGCAACCACGATTATGCTTAATGTCCATCATCAGGGGATGGGAGTAGCTGGAGTATACTCCCGGGAAATCGGAGAGACCAAGGTGTCTGAAGTGCATCAGACAGCCCGGAAAAATCAATTTCCGTTGAAATGTTCGTTAGAAAAGGCATAACTGACCTTTCTGCATTGAGACGGTGTACTTTACCCATAATACTGCTATGTTGAGTAGAGAATTAGAATTAGCCTTGATCAAGGCCATTAAAGAGGCTAAGGCAAAAAAGCATGAATATGTGACAGTTGAGCATATGCTCTGGGGGCTTTTGTATGATGATCTTGCCGCTCATATTATCAATAAATGCGGCGGTGACAATAATTCAATCAGAGAACGGCTCCAGTCCTTTCTTGCTGGTGGTGTGCCGCTCTTAGGTGCAGGCAAAGACGAGCCCTCTCAGACCGTTGCCTTTAACCGGGTTCTGCAGCGGGCTGTTAATCATGTCCAGAGTTGCGGAAAAAAAGAAGTGGATACCGGCGATGTCCTGGTTTCAATTTTTGCTGAGCCAGACTCTCACGCCGTTTATTTTCTGGGCAGTGAAGGTGTTGGCAGAATGGAGGTTGTGGAGTATATCTCTCATAATATTCCGGAAAAAATACAGAAAAAACCTGCTCCTCAACCAGATGACTCGGCGTCTGCTGCGAAAAAGCAAAAAGGCAAAGAGGATGTTCTGGAACAGTTCACAGTGAATTTTGCAGAACTGGCTGAGCAGGAGCGCATTGACCCCCTGATTGGGCGTAGCCGTGAACTTGAGCGGATGATGCAGGTGCTTTGTCGTCGACGAAAAAATAACCCCTTGCTGGTTGGTGAGCCAGGGGTGGGGAAAACAGCCATTGCTGAGGGCTTGGCCCTGCGTATCTATGAGGACGGCCTTGCCCGAAAAGGAGGAGAGGAAAAGGAAGAGCCAGACCCTGAAAAACTGGTACCGGATTTGCTGCAAGATACCACTATCTATATGTTGGATATGGGTGCCTTGGTTGCCGGAACAAAGTACCGCGGAGATTTTGAGAAAAGGCTCAAGGCTGTGGTGACAGCTGTGGAAGAGAAAGATAATGCTATCCTCTTTATTGACGAGATGCATACTATCATTGGAGCGGGTGCCACCAGCGGGGGGTCTATGGATGCCTCCAACCTTTTGAAGCCTGCTTTACAGGCCGGAACCATTCGCTGTATTGGCTCAACAACCTATGAAGAGCATAAAAATTATATTGAAAAAGACCGGGCCCTGTCCCGTCGGTTTCAAAAAATTGATATTGAAGAGCCTTCGATTGAAGATACCTGTGAGATCCTGAAAGGTTTGCAATCCCGTTACGAGGAGCATCATAATCTTTCCTATTCTGCGGAAGCAATCGAAATAACAGCTGAACTTGCTGAGCGATACATCAATGATCGTTTTCTCCCGGATAAGGCTATTGATGTTATGGATGAGGTCGGAGCCTCTTTGCGTCTGGCAGGGAAGATTGGTGAGACAGTAACTGTTGAAGATGTGGAGAAAATTGTCTCTAAGATGGCAAGGGTTCCTGTGGTATCTGCAAATAACGATGAAACCGATGGACTCCGTCATTTAGAGGATGAGCTCAAGTCTTTAATTTATGGTCAGGATGAGGCTGTGAGCGAAGTGGTACAAGCCGTGAAACGTTCTAAGGCTGGTTTGGGCAATCCGCTCTCACCCACAGGGTGTTTTCTTTTTGCCGGTCCTACTGGCGTGGGGAAAACCGAGGTGGCCAGACAGTTGGCCCAGTCTATGTCTATCCATTTTGAGCGTTTTGATATGAGTGAATACATGGAAAAACATGCTGTGGCACGGCTTATCGGTGCTCCTCCGGGCTATGTTGGTTTTGAGCAGGGTGGTTTGTTGACAGATGCCATCCGCAAGCATCCCCATACTGTGCTCTTGTTGGATGAAATTGAAAAAGCCCATCCTGATGTTTTTTCTATCTTGCTTCAGGTGATGGACCACTCAACCCTGACTGATAACAGTGGACGGCGGGCTGATTTTCGCAATGTCATCCTGATCATGACTACCAATGCCGGTGCCCGTGAAATGAGCGAGAGAAGCATTGGCTTTATCGGCGATTCCAAAGGAAGAGAGCAAAAAGCCCTGAAAAATCTTTTTACCCCGGAATTCAGAAACAGGCTTGATAGTGCCATCACCTTTCATGCCTTGGAAATGGGTGCGGTTGAGCGGATCGTTGATAAGATGGTGATTGAGCTTCAGGCCCAGCTGGCAGATAAAAATGTCGAGATCTCCCTGACCCCGGCAGCCCGGCGTGGTCTGGCAGAAGAGGGGTATGATCCGGCCTATGGTGCCCGTCCGTTGCGCCGGCTGATTATGAAGGAAATCGGCGATGTGCTGACAGAGGAGATTCTTTTTGGTAAACTCAGCAAGGGGGGCAAGGTACGTATTGGTCGTCGGAGGGGAAATATGACGTTTTCTTATCCTGAATAATTTATTTTTTCGTCATGAAGAAGAGGTGTTGGGGTCAGCCTATGGGATTCATAGTATCTACTTTAATATATCCTGTGCATTAACTGTGCATTAAGGATGAACCGAAAAGGGGAGAAAAATGGTTAAGAATATTATTTATATTGTTATTGTTGCGGTGATTGGAGTGCCATCCTGGCAGATTGGCACCGTGATGCTGGAAAAAAAGAAAACAGGCTATATGCTTCAGGAGCAGGCCAATAAGATTAAGAAATATGACAATCCAGAGCTTATAAAGAAAAAAGTGGAGGAGAATCTGGAGCTTATGGGGTTGCCGACCAAGTTTTCTTTGAAATCTCTTGAACGAAGGAAAATCCAACTTAATTACACCTATCATGGGGATGCCACGATTTTTGGCTATACCTATTATCAGGTAGAAGAAGAGATGGAGAAGATAACCGAAGATGGTGAGTTTGATCGGTAACAGGAGAGAGTAAATTCGAGTGATATCCGCATTACGGAATCCAGGGCAAACAGATCAGTCCTCCCCTGTTTGCCCTGTTTTTTTATCCCTCTCTTTTGGTAAATACTTCAGCCTCTCCAGCCCAGCTTTTTTAGCCAATTTTCCTTGCTTAACCCACCATGCCTGTCCGAATATTGAAATTTTTTATTATCTGCTGTTGGCTCGCCCTTCTTGTTACCTTGGTGAAACGGGATTTTTTGATTAATGCTCTGAAGAGTGATGAGCAGGAGGTCTTGATTCAAGCAAAACATCAGCAGTACTATGGTGTGCATCTTCATGATAAGCGCATAGGCTATGTCATGGAAGATATCCGCCCTGACGGAGAAGATCGTTTGCGTGTCCGTCAGGAGGCCTCACTGCGTCTTAAGGTACTTAACTCAGTGCAACCGATTCGGATGGATCTCACAGCGACAGTGGGCAAAAGTCTCCAGCTCCGTACCTTTGAATTTCTTTTTTCTTCACCATTTTATACGACCAAGGCAGAGGGAGAAGTTCAGGGTAATACGGTTCACTTTACCTTAGATACCGGGGCCACAGTTATTCAGGATACTATCACTCTGCAAGGCCCACCTGTGTTGCCTTTGAATCAACGGGGTTATCTCTTGGGAGCAATGGATGAAAAAGGAGATAAAGTAAAGATTCCCTTTTTTGACCCTTTTTCCCTTGCTGCCCGATCTTCTGTGGTCACCTATAATGGCCAGGGAAAGAAGCTGTTGAACGAACGAATATACCATCTGCATCATTTTACAGAATCGTATTCAGGGATGCAGGTTAATTTTTGGCTGGATGATCAGGGCAAGGTTATCCAGCAGCGCTCACCAGCTGGTTTTGTTTTTCAGGCAGAACCTAAATTTAAAGCAATGGATATTCGGGATAGTGGCGATGAACTTTTGTCCACGGTTGCTGTGCAATATACAGGCAAGCTTTTTCAAAAAGATGCCCGGAAGGCGGTATTTCAGTTGCATTTACCAGAGGGAGCAGGGGTTGCACTTAATGGTGGGCGACAGCGTTTTGCCGATGGTCGTCTTGTCTTGACGCAGGAAATTTTTCCTCCGCTTTCAGAAGATAAAACAGGTGAGTCTCTTGACCTGCAACAGAGCTGTGGAGGAGATGGCGCAAATATCCGTGCCAGCCGCTATGTTCAGGCTGATGACCCGGCTATTAAGAAAAAGGCCAGAGAGATTGTTGGAGGTGTGACTGAGCCTGCACGTCAGGTCGCCCTGCTGGCAGATTGGGTGTACAAAGAAATTGAAAAACGACCGGTTATTGGTTTGCCTGATGCCCTCACAACCCTGAAGAGCGGCAAAGGGGATTGTAATGAGCATGCCGCCCTTTTTGCAGCTTTGGCCCGGAGTCTTGATATTCCCACGGCTATTGCTGCTGGCGTTACGCTTCAAAATGATGCCTTTTATTATCATGCCTGGAATGAGGTCTGTCTGGATGGGCAATGGATCAGTCTGGATACCACCGTTAATCAGCTCCCAGCTGATTTGTATCATATCCGTTTTACCCGTGGGGATCTGGAAGGTCAGCTTGCTATTGGGGCCTTAATCGGCAAGTTAGAGATTGAGATTTTGCCGCCTCATGAGTAACAGGAGCCTTTCCTATCCCTCCTCAAAAGGATGATTGCGGAGAAAAGATTGTGCCTTTGGGGGAGGATATGCGTGTCTGCCCGGCATAAAAGAAGTGGTGAACACACAGGTTCGCCACTACGACATGCGAAATAATGGGCAAGGTGTTTCTTGTTGAGTCCCTTATATTTTAAATTTTAACTGCCTGTGTTAGTCACCTGCTTGAGGTGATTTTACTGAGGGAGGTTTTTGGGTGCCTCTCGACTAAAAAAGATCAAGTATTTTTCTAAGTTTATTTCTCTTTGAAATAAAAATTCTATTGCAAACTAAATTATCACTAAAGCAGAAAAAATCTCGTCGTGCAATCTCATCCTTCAAAATAAGAGGATTAGTGCTGTGAGTGGAAATGTCAGATTTTAGAGCTTTGTAGCTAGCTGTTTTCATAGCAATAAATTCAACCCCGATGCCGCTGTCAGTCTTTCTGGTTATTACTCCAACACTACGGATAGCAGAATCTGAATAGCCATTCGCAGTTCTGATTGCTATTTTACAAATATCGCCTTTTGCTTGTTCGAATGAACCGTTAATAAAAAGACCGCTGAGGCTGATATTTTCAAGAACGCCATGATATTTTTTTTTAGAAAAATCAATATGTACTGCCCGTTGAATTGCTATCCGGGAAAATTTACGCTTATTCCCATTCCTCATCTCTCTATACGAGTTTTCAATATCTTGGAGCTCTTGATTCAACCTTTCAAGATAATAAAAATTAGTCTGATAAAGAAATGGATGACTGTCCCTATACGTATCAAGTGTTGCTTCAGTACAGCCTATCTTTACTTTTAACTCTTTAAGACGATTAAGCTTTGTTTTTGGGTCATTCATGATGAACTCGTGTATAACTTGAGAGTTGTTATAATCGTGAAAAGCCCAACACGATTATGAGATGTTATTTGAGCGTTTTTTGTGAAGATAAATTTCAGTGACAGTGCAACGAGTAATTTACCACATTCCTGATTGATTGATAACAACTATAATGAACCCATATTTAGGACAGCTATTTAAGGTAGATTTTTTCTAAAAATGGTGATTGCGATTTTGATCACTCGGCAACGAGTTTACAAGTTATACCGGGAAGATACAGTGACTATCATTTCGTGCATGTTTCATGATAAAAAATGAGGTGATGTATGAACAGCCGAGAAATACTATCATGGGCTTTAGCCCTGGTAGCTTCCTGAATCCCAGCGATAAATCAATGGGCTATGAACAAATGTCCCTTCATGATTAAGAAGTCCCAGAGGGACGAACCGAACATAGCCCACCGTTTTAACGGTGGTTGTATTTTTCTTTCCCCGGCAAGATATTCCGACTGACTGATGTGTTGCTGCTCCTGTGCCTGCATCATTGTGTCTCCTTTCTTAATGGTTACTGTTCCAAGACAACACGAAAAAGCTGCACCAGGCCAGTTTGCTGCTCTCTGCTGAGAAACCACGGAGCACAACGCAGGTTTTCAAGGCTGTCTGGAAAATAACCGTCGCAATAAATGCGAAAGACCGAATCTGCACTGAAGTGTACGCTCTGGTCTTTCAGCCACTGGCAACAGCCTCCTGGTTATGGTAGGTGATCTGCGGGACAATGCCTTTGAGTTTTTCTGTGTTGTGTGTGTACACAGGAAAAAAGTACGTTGAAGTCCTTGCAGGATGAAAAGTTTTTTGTTTAGGTGTAACCTGATAATAAATACCCCAGACAGAAAAAAAACACAACAATTCATCAATTCCAATCTGATAGAATCAGATTTCGCCTTCAGATCGTGGTGAGATCAGATCAGGTGATTGAAGGGGGCAAACTTGATGGTGTCGTAAAAAGATCGTTTTTTTTTCGGAATCTTATTCCGTAGTTCGCTGAATTGCTGTTAGCAATTCGCCATTTTCTGACTTTTTACTAAATCATCAAACTCGAATTCAAATAAGAAGAGTAAGGGGAATGAGTATTAAAAAATTACTGCTTGATCCCAAAACAGTTCTTATCGGAGTCTGTGCAGGATTCATTATAGGGCTGTTTATGAAGCCATTGGGAGCTGCACTGTTTCCGTTCGGCAGCATTTATGTGTCGTTTCTCTCGATGTGTCTGGTGCCTATTTTAATTACAGCTATTATTGAAGGTATTGCCGGGCTGCTTCGGGATCCAGACACACGGCTGCTGTTCAGAACAATTGCAGTCTACTATATATTCGGACTGATTCTGCCGTGCGCCGGTGGTATTTTCACTGCTCTGCTGCTTGGTCCGGGGGTGGATCTGGGAGCAGAGGCAGAAAAAAGTATCGGCGCATTGATTATTCAGGCCCCTGTAGAATCAGGACAGGAACTCGGTGTGCTCGACTTTCTTGCCACCATAATTCCTACGAATATCTTCGAAGCACTCAGCACAAACCAGGTGATGAGCATTGTTTTTGTCAGCATCTGCACAGGACTGGCTATGGGAATAATTGAAAGCAAAGGGATCGACCGGGCACTTGAGCTGGTTGAAACCATAAACGAAACTTTTATGCAGCTCTTCCGCTGGGCTATTGTCCTTCTTGCTCCCGGTCTTTTATTTCTGGTCGCCGGAGTTGTATCCAGGATTGATCCTAATACGCTTATTGCACTTGTCAAATTTGTTGTTATGTTTTATGCAGGAGGAGCCGTACTCATGATGCTGTACCTCCTGCTCTTCTGGGCCGCTGTGCGCGGCCCTCTGATCCCTGTATTGGCAAAATTGAGTAATCCCAATATGCTCGCACTCATGACCAACAATCCCGTGCTCGCTCTTCCCGTCACCCTGGAAACACTGGAGCAATCTTTTAAAATTGACCGGCGTGTTCCTGATCTGATTATTCCTTTTGGCATTTTTGCAAATCAGCACGGTGCGGTATTTCTGCTTTCCTTTCTCACCGTCTTTCTATCGCAAATCTATGTTATCGACTTGGGATTACAAGAATATATTATTATCGCAATCGGTAGTATAATTGCTGGCTCTACAGCGGTTGGAGGCGGTGCAGTACTGATCCCTACAGTTGCACCGATTCTGGGTGCAATCGGGATACCGACACCTGTAGCGCTGGTTGTTCTGGCAACTACAGATAACATCATTGGTCCGGTACGAACTGTACTCACATTGCAGGCGAATATTACTCTGACCGCTCTGACGACACGCAGCAGCAAAGAGGTGTCCGAGCCAGAGTACTGTCCCGAAATAACAGAAGAAACATGAAGAAAATAAATATATTGACAGCAGTATATCTCCTGCTGTTTCTGGTACACAGCTCTGTATCTTCAGGAACTGAAGGCTCCTCTTTTTCTGATATTCAACGAATACTGGATAACGACAGATTGCTTGTGGCAATACTCGCCAAGGATGCTCCTCCTATGATCATGACAGACTCTCAGGGAGGAATGACCGGTTTTGAAGCGGATCTTGCGCGGGATATCGGGGAAAAAATAGGCGTACCGGTCGAATTCATCCGCACTGCGGAAACATACGATGAGGTAATTGATATTGTTGCTCAGAAAAAGGCGGATATCGCTGTATCCTTTCTGAGCAGTGATGTTCGCCGGGCAAAAAAAGTACTCTTCTCAAAGCCATATGTAAAACAAAACCATAAATTTTTTTTTAACAGGGAGCTGTTTGTTCAGCTCAAACGTAAATACGGAATAGAATCTGTAGAGGAGATAGCAGCGAAACCGGGTGCTGCAACAGTCACGTTTGGAGTTCTGCAAGGCAGCGTTTATCAGGCGGCACTGCAAAGAGAGTTTCCCAGGTTACAGATCCAGCTCTATCAAACTCTTCCAGAAATCATGCAGGCTGTCAGAACCGGAAAAATTCTGGCTGGTTTGCATGGTCAGCTTCAGCTGGAATTCTTTATGCGTATGCATCCTGAAACGGCAATCTATGTCGGGATTGATCCGAAAGTAAGACATCCGAGCGACATCAGTATCGCAGTACGTCCGGATGCTCCCCATCTGCTGCAATGGATCAATATTTACCTGACCAACCAGATAGGTACACTTGATGTCATGTCAGTCGTGAAAAAATATCAGCAAATTTTACCTTAACGCTACTAAGATTGTTCGTTTTCTGTATGCATTCATACAGTTAAGTGGATCGTACGTAATTTCTCAATAATTGGTAATATTGAACGATTTCAAGAGGTTGCATGTCATGTTTTACGGGCGGTTTTATACGATGCCATTAGACGTGAATGCTCAATTATTTGATATATCAACTTTGCTTTTTGGCTCGAATTTTGCTAAAAGTGAGTTTTGTCGCTAGTGTAACATCCTGATTTTATTTGCTACCACCACTTATTGAGAAGTTACTTATTAACACAGCAACCACCCGAAAGAAATTATTTTCTGCACCCGGAGTTTAGAAATTTTCTCTCAGCAACTCCCTCAACGCCGTCTGCCGCAACCCCGTATCCTGATTATGCACAGCCATAGCCAGGGCCTTTCTCGTCCCGACAAACACGGCCAGTTTCCGCGCCCTGGTCAGGCCAGTATAGACCAGGTTACGGAAGAGCATCCGAAAATGCTGGGTCAGGACAGGTATAATCACGACCTCGAACTCCGATCCCTGGGATTTATGAATGGTAATAGCGTAGGCCAGCTCCAGTTCAGTGATCTGCTCGCGTTGGTACTCCACCTCCCGCTGATCCGGGTGAAAGCAGACCCGCAGGGTCATGGCCTCATTATTGACTGCAATAATCCTGCCGATGTCGCCGTTAAATACCCCCAGATCATAATTATTGCGTCGGTGAATCACCCGATCCCCGACCCGAAAGACCCGTTCCCCCACCAAAATCTCCGCCTTGCCCTGCCCACCCGGATTGACCGCCTGCTGAAGCGTATTATTGAGCGCAGCTGTGCCCAGGCTGCCCCGGATCATAGGGGACAAGACCTGAATTTCGCAGTCAGGGCCGCAGTATTTGGGGATCCACTCGGTGTAGAGCCGCTGCACCACATCCACCGCTGTCATGCCGTAGTAGAGGGATGACCAGGGATGCACCTTCTTGGCCACCACAGCC
The DNA here is from genome assembly GCF_052785085.1 of Candidatus Electrothrix sp. Lineage (NCBI taxonomy): Bacteria > Pseudomonadati > Thermodesulfobacteriota > Desulfobulbia > Desulfobulbales > Desulfobulbaceae > Candidatus Electrothrix > Candidatus Electrothrix sp. The sequence goes on along the minus strand of NZ_JALAAI010000010.1, from coordinate 34,102 downwards.
AGTTCTCCGGCCGGGCCTTCTGCTGTGGTCAGGGCCTGAAGATTTACATGCTGAAACTGTTCAGGGATCTCAAAACCCTGGTACGAGTTGTTCGGCCTTATTGTATCAACGGTATCAACAGGATCAGCGGCAAAGGGATCATCTTTGCCTGCTGCTTCCCGAGCCTCAATGGTTTGCAGATGCTGCCTGGTGCGAGCAATAAAGCTCAACTGAGCCTTGGTGGCCTCGTCTGAATCAATAAAAAAGCAATCTGCTTCCTGCCAGATCTCCGGTTGTTTAAAAGGCGAGGCAATCCGTGGGGATGTCCCTTGGTTGATCTGATGGGCATAGGTGATAATCCTGGATTCCCTGGCCTGGCGGAAGATGGTCTTCAGGGTGTGGGTGGGGATAACCCCGGAGGCGATCATATCCCGCAGCACGTTGCCCGCCCCTACTGAGGGCAGCTGATCCGCATCGCCGATAAAGAGGATGGCGGTCTCGTCAGCCACGGCCCGGAGCAGGGAGGCCGTCAGGCTGATATCCAGCATGGAACATTCGTCCAGAATGAGCACATCGGTCTGGAGGGGATTCTCTTCATTGCGCTTAAAGCCGGTGCCCTGAAATTCCAGGAGACGGTGGATGGTCTTGGCCTCTATGCCAATGACCTCGCCCATACGCTGGGCTGCTCTACCAGTCGGCGCGGCCAGCAACACGGAACGGCCCATAGCCCGGAGCAGGGCCACCAGCACCTTGGTGGTGGTGGTCTTGCCGCAGCCCGGCCCGCCAGTGAGGATGGCGCATTGATATCCGGCAATGGAGCGAACCGCAGCAGCCTGTTCAGCAGAGAGTAAAACCCCGGTTTGTTCAGCGTAGCGTTCCAGCCAGGAGGTAATCCGGGCCGAATCATGTTCCAGCGGGTGTGTCAGCCTGCGCAGGCGTTTGGCAACGTAGTCTTCATCGTAATACAGGCTTTTGGAATAATAGCAACGTTCCGGCTCCTGCATCGCGTCAGGGTTGGGATAGGGAATCAGGAGGCGGACTCGCAGGGCGTCATCCTGTTCCATCTCGTGGAGAAACAAGGCGATCTGATCAGTCAGGTTCATCTCCAGCAGCTTATTGACCTGCTTGCCAATCTGCTCCTGGGTGAGATAGCAATGCCCCTGTTCCCGACTGGCGGACAGGACATGACGAATGGCCGCTGTGATGCGCAGGGGTGAGTCCGGGGCAAAGCCGATGGACAGGGCCACCTTGTCAGCAGAGAAGAAGCCGATCCCGTAAAAGTCCGCTGCCAGCCGGTAGGGATTTTCCGAGACCAAGGCGATGGAGTTGTCGCCGTATTGCTTATAGATGCGCACGGCAAACAGGGTGGAGATGCCGTGGGATTGGAGAAAAAGCATCACATCACGAACGGCCCGGTGCTCCTGCCAGGCCGCGCTGATAGAGGTGAGCTTCTTTTCGGCAATGCCGGGAACCTCGGTGAGGCGTTGGATTCGTTCTTCAAAGACCTCCAGGGTGTCTTTGCCAAAATGACGGACAATCTTCTGCGCTGTCTTGGGGCCGACCCCTTTGATCAGGCCGGAACCGAGATACTTCTCCAAGGCCCCGGCAGAGGCCGGTTTCAGCTCTGTGGCTTCGTTGGCCTTGAACTGACGACCGAACTTGGGATGGACAGTCCAGGAACCGGAGAACTCCATAGTGGCCCCGGCAAAGACCTGCATCTGATGCACGGTGACTGTGACGGTCTCGCCGTGGGCATCAAAGGGGTTGACCCGCAACACCGACCAGCCGTTATCCCGGTTATGGTAGGTGATCCGCTGGACAATGCCTCGGACTTTTTCGGCTATATGGGCGGGCAGGGAAGGGCGCATCAGTTATCTCGGGCTGTACAGAAGGTCTGTCGGGTTGCTCTTTCTTGTTTCTATTTTTTCGAGCACACGGTTTGCTTATCATAAATAAATCAATTAATTGAGTCAATGATATTTTTTGTGTGCAGATGAGGAATGATAACCGTTCATCTTTTTTAAACTTCAGTTATTGTCATTGCAATAAATCGATTTCAAACTTCCTTTTGACTTATTTTGTAAAACAAAAAAAGCAGGATTGTTTCCATCTTTTTCCCAAAAAAGACATAAAAGGTAATTATTTTTAATAAAATTATTTACTATGTAATATTAAATTTTTTATGAAATATAGACAATACTACAGGATGTCTACAGTATATATTGCATTAGGATTACTACTATCGTTTAAGCGCAATATGAATGGCAATGTAATATTACAGATTGACAATAAAAATAATATGATTAGTTTTTATCGGCAAGATGTTAATTCTAAAATGGCAGGCAATAATGCCTGTCGCTTATTCATTTAGAATTACAACCATCAGGACAAGGATTGTTATGAACGTATTCAAAACGCATTCCAACAAGTTGTTTATTGCCGCAGTACTCGCCATTTTCGCAACCGGAGTAGCGAACGCCAGCGGTCCGGCACCGGTCGATTTGGGCGATGCCGAGGGTTTCGCCATTCTGAGTAAGACCGGCATCACCAATGTGTATCAATCAGAAATTGTCGGTAATGTCGGAACAAGTCCCATCACCGGCACATCTCTTCTTCTCACCTGCGAGGAAGTAACAGGGAAGGTCTACACTGTTGACGCCGCCGATAATCTGCCCTGCGCAACAGTTGACGCCACTTCCCTGACCTCGGCTGTAGGAGATATGGGGCTTGCTTACGACAATGCGGCAGGAAGGGTTTCTCCCGACTTCACTGAAATGGGTGCTGGTGAAATCGGTGGAATGACCCTCGTGCCCGGTCTCTACAGATGGAGTTCGGATCTTAAGATCAGCACGGATGTTACCTTGGCGGGTGGCCCGAACGATGTCTGGATCTTCCAGGTGGCGGGAAATCTGGAGCAGAGCAACTCGACGCAGGTGACGCTGGCTGGTGGTGCCTTGGCCAAGAATGTTTTCTGGCAGGTGGCTGGCTCGGTAACGCTGGGAACCGATGCCCACTTTGCAGGCATCGTCCTTGGTAAAACGCTGATCGCCGTGAACACGGGAACATCGGTTACCGGTCGATTACTGGCGCAGACCGCTGTTACCTTGCAGAAGAATGCAATTACAGCACCGTAAGGTTTGTGCGGTGTGTTGTATGGCAGTTGCTCTCTCGCCTGCTTTGGCTTGAAGGATTCAGTGGAAGAGTCGGTGATGGCAGGTGCGTTTGCCTGGAGAGACTGTGAAGTTCGGTTATTTTCTGATAAATAAAAATGGAGAAAAAGAGGGCAGGATGGAAAAAAAATATACGTTGTTCCAAGCAGCGGATCGGGCGAAACGGATGATGACAGGTCTGCTGGGACTACTCTTCGCGCTTGTTGTCCTGTTCTCCTCGGACTCATTTGCCGTTCCGGTCTCGACCACGATTACCAGCGCTGCTTCCGACCCGACGGTCTCCCGAGTTTCTCCGGTACCTTGGCTGTACTTGTTATTACTGAACAGCAACAGTACTCATCGCGGCCCCTCTCCGGTCGATCTGGGTGACGCAGGAACGTTCGCTATTCTGAGTAAGACCGGGATTACCAACGTGCCTCAATCCAGCATTGTCGGTAATGTCGGAACAAGTCCCATTACCGGCAAATCTCTTCTTCTCACCTGCGAGGAAGTAACGGGAAAGATATATACCGTTGACGCAGCTGGCCCTTCGCCCTGCTCGATAACTGATGCCACCTTTCTGACCTCGGCTGTGGGCGATATGGAACTCGCCTACAACGATGCCGCAGGGCGTATTCTGCCCGATTATACCGAGCTGAATGCCGGTGAAATCGGCGGATTGACCCTTGTGCCCGGTCTCTACAACTGGAGTTCGGATCTTAAGGTCAGCACGGATGTTACCTTGGCGGGCGGCCCGAACGATGTCTGGATCTTCCAGGTGGCGGGAAATCTGGAGCAGAGCAACTCGACGCTGGTGACGCTGGCTGGTGGTGCCTTGGCCAAGAATGTTTTCTGGCAGGTGGCTGGCTCGGTAACGCTGGGAACCGATGCCCACTTTGCAGGCATCGTCCTTGGTAAAACGCTGATCGCCGTGAACACGGGAACATCGGTTACCGGCAGACTGTTGGCACAAACCGAAGTCACCTTGCAGAAGAATGCAATTACAGCACCGTAAGGTTCGTGCGGTGTGTTGTATGGCGGTTGCTCTCTCGCCTGCTTTGGCTCGAAGGATTCAGTGGAAGAGTCAGTGATGGCAGGTGCGTTTGCCTGGAGAGACTGTGAAGTTCGGTTGTTTTCTGATAAATAAAAATGGAGAAAAAGGAGTGCTCACCCAATTTCGTCGTATTGGACCAAAGGGATAGAGGAGTGTTCGGTGCCCATCAATCGCATTGCCGGGCATGCTTTTTTCGAGACAGCAGTTTTTGCATCATGGGAAAAAGCTGTTCAACATCAACTGGTTTTTGAAGAGATGTATCTGCGCCTGCTTCAAGACATTTTTTTTGGTCGCCCTTTGAAGACTTTTCTGACAGGATAATAATCGGCAGGCTGGAAATAGATTTATTTTCTCTGATCTTCCCAATGGTTGTATGAGCATCTATTTCCGGCATAATGCAGTTTATCAGCATAATATCCACCTTTGGATCCTGAGCAAGCATATCCAAGGCCATGCCACCGTGTTCTGCAACGCTGACCTCCATGCCTTTGGTCTGCAAAGCAGCGGAAAGGGAAAAGACGTTCCGCATATCATCATCCACCAGCAGTACCTGTTTATCCTGCAAGACAGAATCCTCATTAGCCTCTTTTTCAGGCATTTCCGTAGTGGTACCTGACTCCTGTTCCTGCGTTGGTTCTTGCGCCCATTCCTGCTGTTGCGCCAGCTCTGCCTCATCTTGAAGCTGTTCTCTGGAGCAAAATTTGTTAAGGATAATGGGGGTTGAATATTTGTTTAGTTTTTCTTCCTCCTTCCAGGTCAGGTTGCGACCTGAGAAGATAATAACCGGTGGCACAGAGACATCTGGATCTTCTGATAACTCTCTGAGCAGCTCAATTCCGTTGTAATCAGGCAGATCCACATCCAGAACCATGCAGTCAATACTCTGTGTTCTGAGGATATTCCAGGCTTGCAAGTCGGTATTTGCCTCCAGTATCTCAATATTTCTGCTTTCAGCAAAATCAACCAGTATGCTGTGTATCCTGGTATCTTCTGTCATCATCAACAGCTTTTTGATCGGACCCTGATTCTGGTTTTCAGCACGACAGAATGCTGTAATAATGTCTCTCTGTTCCACAGGGATATTGACACCGATGGAGTCATTTTTTGAGTTATTCTCTGTATTTCTCGAATCAGTAGCCAGCTCAGCTGATTTTTGTTGAGTTGAGTATTGCTGATTTTCAAGGGGATTGGCTTCGCTGTCTTCCTGCTCTGCTGGTTCACGGGCGCAGGTACAGTTTTTCTTTGGCTGTTTTTTCTCTGCCTGCAGAGGGAGGAACAGGGAAAAGACGGCCCCTGCTTCGGGTTCACTACGGAGATGGATTTCACCGCCCAGTACGGTGGCAAGCTGTTTTGCTATGGAAAGCCCAAGCCCCATGCCTCCGTATTTACGGCCAGTTGAGCCGTCTGCCTGTTGAAATGCCTCAAAGACAGCCTCCTGTTTTTCCGCAGGAATGCCAATGCCGGTATCTGCAACGCTGACAGCAAGGGTCTTTGCAGGAACAAGGGTCTCTGAATGGAAACGAACATCTTCTGAAGCCTGGGTAAAAGCAAGGCTTATCTTGCCCTGTTCCGTGAATTTCAGGCTGTTGTCAATAAGATTTTTCAGGATTTGTTCCAGACGTCTCTGGTCGGTGAACAGAGTCGGAGGCAAGCCTGGATCAACAGAGACACGGAAGGCAAGTCCTTTGGCTGCTGCTGCATGGAGGAAAAGATTCTCCATATTGTCGGCCAGATCAGCCAATGCAACCTCTTGGACCTGTTTTTTTTACTATCCTGTGCGAAGAAAGAAAGTCAGGCACTTACTTGTATAAATACATATCATATCGGAAAACTTAGCGCAAAGAAATAAAAAAAATTATACTTATCTACTCCCTTTTTTTACTCCTGTACCTGTAACTATATTCTTAAAATTATGATTCAAGAATTCACTTTCCGCCGGAGTCAGGTCAAAACGGAGCTGAGCCTCAGTGATTACCTGATTACGTTGCTTGTTCGGTTTTTTTTGTGTAATCTCCCCAATCCATAGTACAGCTTTTTGTAAATTGGTTGACAGGGCTGCTGTGGGACGTTGTGTCATAGATCGTCTCCGTTCTTCCTTTTTGTATATTGTTTAACATACATTGTTTTATTTTGGTGCTTTTTTTTGTTCGCTCTATCTTACAAGTTCCCTCTTGACTGTCAATCATAAGCAATGCTAACATAAAGATATATAAAGAACCTTGGAGGAGAGCCAAATGGAAGATTTGAGCGGACATTTCATCATATCAACACCGCAGATGCCAGATCCACGATTTCAGGAACAGGTTATTTTACTGTGTGCGCATAATAAAGACGGCGCAATGGGAGTGGTTATTAATAAGCCGAATGAGGAGATTTCCATGATGGAGGTGCTGCTCAGCACCAATATTTCTTTGCCTGAAGGTCCATTGCCGCCAGTGTATAATGGAGGACCTGTGGAAATGGAGGCAGGTTTTATCCTGTACAGTTCGGATGATGAGGCAGGCAATGCGCTCAAAGTCAGTCCGGGTGTGTATCTTTCCCGGGAATCAAGGCTGCTGGAAAAAATATCCAGAGGTGAGGGGCCTGAAAAGTATATGTTTCTTCTGGGTTATGCAGGTTGGGGCCCAGGACAGCTGGAGGAAGAGTTAATGGATAATTCCTGGTTGACCGTGCCTGGTGATATGAATGTGCTGTTCAACACACCAGATGATATGAAGTGGAAACAGGCAGCCCTTCGTTATGGCATTAATATTTCTATATTCAGCAATATTGTTGGTAATGCCTGATGAGCCTGCCGTATCCAGTCGGTACCTGACGTTTTCTTTTTTCCCATCTTGTTATAACCTCTGGGCCTTGCACAGAGGTTCTTTCTGAATTTTTCTAAAGTAGAAGGAGGTATGTGCTGTGAAGAAATTTTTTTTCTTGCTGGTCGGTTTGGTCCTGCTTTTTGGTCATCCTGCTGCAGCAAAGAACATCAGCGTGGAAGTGGTTGCTGATCAGGGAGGTATCTTGCCGACATATCCTGTCAGCTCCTCGCAGGGGAATTACCGGGCCTATGTGCAGGCGGAACGCAATGCCCGGTATGGCGTGCGGATCAGGAATCATACCAACAGGCGGATCGGTCTGGTGGTGACAGTGGATGGCCGCAATATCATTTCCGGGAAAAAATCCCACCTGCGCAACACAGAAAGGATGTATGTTCTTGCCCCCTATGGTGTTGGGGTCTATCGCGGCTGGCGGACCGGAAGGGATAGAGTCAATCGCTTCTACTTCACTGAGCCGAGTGATTCCTATGCCGGTGCCTGGGGCGATCAAAGTGCAATGGGCGTGATAGCTGTTGCCGTGTATGCAGAAAAGCCGCGCCCTGTTTTTCGTCCCTCAGCCCGACCGCGTCTCTATTCAGCCCCCTCCCGCTCCCGTGCCCGTGAATCTGTTGGAGCTGATTCTGCTGCCGGAACCGGATACGGTGAGGGAGAGCATTCTTCTTCTGTTCAGGTGGAATTCCGTCCAGAAGCTTATGCCCTGGAAAAACATTTTTATAAATATGAGTGGCGCGAGACCTTATGTCGCAAGCAGATCATTTCCTGTGCGCCGAGCTATCCCCGGCAACCACGGAATCGTTTCTGGCCAGATGATGGTTATGCGCCACCTCCGCCGAGGCGTTATTAAGCACCCTCTCTCCATGCCTGCTGTCCCTTCGTATCCCTGTCTTGAAGGGGCAGAAGGTTCATGTACCGACTTGTACCGATTTAGTAAGCCAGTAGAGGGCCAGCTTTAAATTGGCTTGTGCCCATTGAAGCGGGACATGGTCATTAGGGACAAGCCGCCCTTTCTCGTAGAAATAAGACTCTGGGCAAAGAAGACCTGAGTCTTCCTTTTGTTTCTTTGGCTTCAGCCACCCAAAAAGAGTGCTCAGAATGCCTGTGTTCTTCTTGGCTGTCAACTGTCCAAGGCTACGGTTCAGGTACCTGATCTGCTCATTCCACTCCTCTGTTCCACCTTTGCGATGAAGTACCCGCATCCCGTGAATACAGGAAATAATGGAATCAAAGATGCACCACTGGGCCTTCATGCCCTCCTGATGGTACTTGTCACGGTGCAACAAATTGTTGCTGAAATCAGTACTGCGAACACCCTTTATAAAAAGTTCTCTATAATCTGGGCACCAGTACGAATCTTTGAGATAGCGTCGAATACCAATCTCTCCTTGAAGAGCAGATTTAACATCTGTCAATATTTGCACGGCTTGATCCTGAGAAACCACTTCCAGAGGATAGATTAAAAAAAGTAATGCGGCGTCATATCGTCGTTTCGTTTCAGCACCTCTTGATTCATAGGGCAGTATTTTGTTCAGGGCCTCTGTCCCTTTTGTTTCGAGATTATTCAAGAACTGCTCGTTGACTCCATGATTGGAAAGCGGTTGCCGCTCGTACAGACCTTGATCCGAACAAAGCTTCCTCATCTGGCGTAGTCCTGCGACAACTGCACCAATTGAGGATGCACCTATTCTGCGATACTCCTCCCAGTGACCACTATCACAATCTTCCCAATAGGATATAGCCTGGAGATATACTGCGAGAAGCGCAAGGGTCTCCAGTGAACTATCATTAATTCCAGCTGGTCGTTGTGCTGCTGTCTTGCAATAGAACCAAATAAAATAGCCAAGCGCATCATTTTGAGCATGAGCCCACTTTTCCTCCAACATCTCTAAAGTCTGCCCGTTAAATCGTATATGGGGCCTATTCATAGGGTCTTCAGCAAGAGAAGGATCATTGATGACCTGCCGAATGCGGTCTTGCTGCGTCGCAAAAAACTTCATAAGAGCATCGGCTGTCGTCAAGGCTGTCTGTGTTGCTCCCCAGACGAAGTGGGCATAGGCAATATGCACATTATCTCTTACCCAAGCGTGTTGATAACCGCTTATATCATCCTCCTCTGCTTGTCCGACAGCCGGAAAAAGACCATTCTCCAGGCAGGTGAATTCGAACGTACCAGCTTCCGTGAGATATGTTTCCAAGCGTGCAATATCTTCATTTCGATATTGTTCTTGTACGTACCGCTGCTGGATATCTGCATTCTGCATCAGAACAGGTGTATTCCTTTTTATTATGCTTGACGCTTTGTTTTGATTCATTTTAGTACGTTGCGTAATAATGTTTGCTCTGTATTTTTCCCGGAACCGGCTTGGTACCTTCATATACTGTAAATATATTGCCGGACAAAGGCAATGATTATCCGGTTTGCTGTGGGGGGCTTTTTGTTCACCCTGTGGGAGGATTCCGGGACTGGAAAGAATGGGGTTGAAGGTTGGGGGATGTGGTGGTAAACAAAGTGGATTAGTGAACAGAGGCTTGCCCCAATTTTCTTCAAACAACAAAAGAGATACAAAATGAATGATACAGGCACCGTTGAGGTTTATTATCAGATAAAAAATATTCCATACACTGAAACAAAACGGGATTGGGAAGATGCTTATTTATCGTATCATTTTGTGATAAATGAGACTGGAGACGGTGAACTAAAAATCAGCAAAAATAAAATTTTGCCGGATGAGATAGAAGATGCAATTTCTTCTATAGAGGAACAAACCAACTCTTGGTTCATGTTTTATAAATTCAAATCATCACATTACAATGTATCTTTTGAGAAAAAAGAACAAAAATATAGCGTAGAAAATTTAGGATGCCTTCCTCTTAACGAGAGAATTACGGTTGACATGATAAAGTGTTGGATGTCGGGCGGTAACTCTTTAGATGTGGATATTACTGTACCAGTCTTTAATTCTGATGGTGAATCATCAAGAGGTGAATTCCCCGATCTAAGTAGATTTAATAATATTGACGAGATATTAAAACGTTCTTTGTTCACTTACATTCAAACGAAAGAGCTGAGTCTATTATCTGAAAACTATCCTGATGATATGTTAAAAAGGTGGTTTTTGATTCTTGAGGAAATAGAAGAAAATACCGGGAATATAGATTATCAAAATATAAAACGAGCAAGACATTTCGTTTCTCATAGTATGTGTGATACGAAAAGCGGAAGAAAAGTTATAGATTTTCTTAAAAGAGAACTGGCTGAGGCAGTTTATACCAATTCAGAAAATAATGAAGAAGCCCGTTTTGACAGAGGCAACCAGAAACATATTGAATTTGTCCAAAAATATGCAGTGAAGGCCGAAGAAAGAGCGAGGCAACTCTTGATGCAGCAATTAGAGCAACACCATGATTGATGCCTACTCCTTCGGCTGCATGGAAATCAACAGCAGGCCCTACCGCAAAGACCTGATGATCCTGCCGGACGGCACAATCCTGCATCCCTGGTGGCGCAAAACCGGACACACCCTTTCCCTGACCGACATTCAGGAAATTATTATACCGCCGCCCCGGATATTCTTGTCATCGGAACCGGCAGCCCCGGCATGATGCAGCCGGAACAAACTCTATCCAACGAACTCGAAAGCAGAGGCATTGCAACCAAGGCCATGCCCACCAAAGAAGCCGTACAGGAATATAACGCTCTGCATGAGCAGGGCAGGAAGGTTGCGGCTTGTTTTCATCTCACCTGTTGAGCATCCCCCCACCTCATCCCAACAAATTCACTCCACATTCCCTCAAAATTCTGTTAAAATGATAAATCAGACTACCCCGGAGCAATTGGAGCCAGTCCGTTATTGACCACTATGAACTACCAAGCACACGCGCTGCACAGCGACTTTGAACGGGGCCGGAAAAGCGGCTTCATTACCGTTGATACCGATGCCCTCACCTTCCAGACCGGGGACACCTCTGTCACCCTGCCTGTACAGGGCCTGGAGATCAGCCTGGGCGGTGCAGGCAACCGCCTGATCTATTTCCGCCATCCTGCCCATCCTGACTGGACCCTGTACTCGGCTGACCAAAAGATTTTGGAGGACCGCTTTCTGGTCAGGAACCCGGCCTGCGTTGAAGCGGTTAGAGCCATCAAAAAGAGGCGGCTGTTCAGCATAAGCTCGGTGGCGGTTTTTTTCTTTTGCATCGCGCTCTGCGCAGTCGGGGCCTATTTCGGTCTGCACCTGCTGGCCAGGGTGGCCGCAAACAGTGTTCCGCCGCAATATGAAGCAAAGATCGGCAAGAAGCTGTTCAGTCTGGTCACAGCGGACAAGCGTTTTCTGGATATGCCGGAGCAGCTTACCACGATTACCGGCCCGCTGACCCAGGCGGTTGCGGACAAAGACTTCAGCTTTGATTTTTATCTGATTGAGGATTCTTCCATCAATGCCTTTGCCCTGCCCGGCGGCAGGGTGGTGATCCACTCGGGCCTGCTGCTCAATGCGGCCTCGGCAGAAGAGGTTGCAGGCGTACTGGCCCATGAGATCAGCCATGTGACCCTGCGCCACCATATCCGGGGACTGGTCAGCCGGGCCGGGACGGTCCTGCTCGTGCAGGCGGTTTTCGGGGATGCCTCGGCCCTGCTTGCCACCCTGAGCGAATTGGGCGGCAATCTTTCCAGCCTGAAAAACAGCCGCGCCTTTGAGCTGGAGGCGGACCGCAGGGGCTGGGAGCTTCTGAAACGGGCCAAAATTAATCCGCACGGCATGATCAGTTTTTTTCAGACCCTGAAGAAGGAGCAGAATGTCCTGCAAAAACAGATTGAAGACAATTTCAGCTTTCTGAGCACTCATCCGGGCACGAATGAGCGGATTCAGGTGCTGAACAGACTCTGGCAGGAGGAGGTCCAAACGCTCCAGAGGCACAGGCTACAGATTGATTATCAGCAGGTACAACAGGAAGTGGAGGCAGCAGTCAGGGAGGCGCACCGCAAGGAGCAGGACAACAAGGGCAGCGGTGGCCCGAATCCATAAAACCAGCAACAAGGAGGCGGCATGAAAACAGAACTTGCAGGAAAACCGGTCTTTGCCTACGGGCATGTGGATCTTGAGCCGGGAGAGAGCATTATTGCGGAATCAGACGCCATGGTCAGCATGGATGCGGACCTGGACATGAAGGCCGGGCTGAACGGGAATGTCTTTTCTGCCCTGTGTAAGAGATTTCTCGGCGGGGAAAGCCTGTTCGTCAATACCTTTACCAATCTCGGCGGGGAAAGCCTGTTCGTCAATACCTTTACCAATAATACCAAAGGAGTGAAACGGGTGACCCTGACCCAGGCCACCCCAGGAGACATCCGAACACTGGAGCTGAACAATGAAAGCTACTGTCTCCAGCCCGGTGCCTATATCTGCTCCACACCGGGAGTCAAACTGGGGGTCAAATGGGCCGGGTTCGCCTCTTTTATTGGCCGCGAAGGGCTGTTCAAGCTCCAGGTCTCCGGGACCGGCACGGTCTGGTTCGGGGCCTATGGCGGTCTGCTGGAACGGGAGATCAACGGGGAATACATCGTGGATACCAGTCATCTGGTGGGCTATGAACCGCAGATGAAACTCAAGGTTCAGCTGGCTGGTGGTCTTTTCTCCAGTTTTTTCAGCGGCGAAGGCCTGGTCACACGGGTCACGGGCACAGGCAAAATTGTTGTCCAGACCCGCAGTATCTCCGGGCTGGCTGGCTGGGTGAACCGAAGTCTTTAACAGGGGGAAGAAACATGGATATCAAGATACATTACAGGCCCGGCTCTTCAGCGGCCCTTGTCAGCATGCAGCCGGGAGAAGTCCTGACCGCAGAGGGCGGTGCCATGATCACCATGAGCGGCGATATGGATATCAGCACCACGACGCATAAGAAAGGTGGTGGCGGCATTGCCAAGGCACTCAAGCGCATGCTTTCCGGAGAGAACTTTTTTCTTAACCATTTTACTGCCGGCGAAAAGGGTGGCAAGGTCTTTCTCGGCACGGCCCTGCCCGGTGATATGATGGACTATGAGCTGGACAACGAACGCCTGATTGTCCAGGGCGGCTCCTATGTGGCCTCGTCTGAAGAGGTGGAGGTTGATTTCGGCTGGCAGGGCTTCAAGTCCATGCTCTCCGGCGAAGGCATGTTCTGGCTCAATATCAGCGGCAAAGGCAAGGTGCTGATCAACTCCTTTGGCGCAATCTATCCGGTCAAGGTCAAAGGCGAATACATTGTGGATACCGGTCATATTGTGGCCTTTAATGAAACCCTGGATTTCACCCTGATCAAGGCCGGAAAGAGCTGGGTTTCTTCCTTTCTTGGCGGCGAAGGACTGGTCTGCAAATTCAAAGGCCACGGCACGGTCTGGTGCCAGTCCCATAATCCAGGCTCGTTCGGTCATGCCCTCGGCCCTTCCCTCAAACCCCGTTAAGACTTGTCAGGAGATTATCATGGAGACAAAACGAACAGATTTTCCCTTCAAACTCGAATGTCAGCCTGACTTCGCCTTTCTGACCGTGACCATTCCCGGCGGCCAGACCCTGAAGGTGGAGGCGTCAGCCATGGCAACCATGGATACCAATATTGCCATGAAGACCAAGTTTAAAGGCGGATTCAGCCGCTTTCTTACCGGCGAATCCCTGTTTATCAATGAGTTTACAGCAGAACACGCTGACGGCGAGATATCCATTGCCCCGCCTGCACCGGGGGACATGGCCCATGTCTATCTGGACAACGAGTCCATCTTTCTCCAGAATTCCGCTTATGTGGCCTCTTCCATGAGCATTGAGGTTGAGAGCAAATGGCAGGGCCTGGTCAAGGGCTTCTTTTCCGGTGAAAATATGTTTCTGATCAAATGTTCCGGCACTGGTGACCTCTGGTTCAACAGCTATGGCGGTATTATCGCCCAGAATGTGAACGGGGAGTTTGTGGTGGACACCGGCCATATTGTCGCCTTTACCCAAGGGCTTGAGTATACGGTTTCCAGTGTGGGCGGTTATAAATCCCTGTTCTTTTCCGGTGAAGGACTGGTTTGCCGGTTTCGCGGCCAGGGAAAGGTCTGGATGCAAACCCGGCAGCTCCCGGCCTTTCTCAGCTGGGTCTGGCCGTTCCGACCAACAAAGAATAACAATTAGCGAGCAGGCGCAGGGCTGAGTCCGGCTGATACTTGCCAGAACCGTTGCATTGTGTAATAATGTACCTCTAACGACAGATAAGGGGTAAGATATGACGCACATACTTCTCTCTTCAGGAAAGCGGAAAGTACGAGAAAGCAATGATAACCCTTATCACCGGCGGCAGCCGCTCCGGCAAGTCCGCCTTTGCCCAGCAGGAGGCTGAGAAAATCAACGCCCCCCGCCTCTTTATCGCCACCTGCCCCCGCATCGACCCGGAAATGGACGGGCGCATTCTCCGGCATCAGCAGGACCGGGAAGGGTTGGGCTGGCAGACCGCAGAGGTGCCGGTCCGCCTTACTGAAGAGCTGGACCGCACCCCTGCCGGAACCACAGTCCTCATTGACTGCCTCACCCTCTGGATCAATAACCTGATGTACCAGGCAGAGCAGAAGGAAAAAGAGATCAGTGAAGATCAAATAACCGCTCTTGCAGAAGAACTGGCCCGTGCTGTTCGTCAACACCAAGGGCAGGTCTTTCTGGTCACCAATGAGGTGGGTCTGGGCATTGTCCCGGATAATCCGTTGGTTCGGCGTTATCGTGATCTGGTGGGACGCTGCAATCAGGTCATTGCCGCTTTTGCGGATCAGGTCTTTCTGGTGAGCTGCGGAATTCCGATGCGGATCAAATAACCTGCGTTTGCAGAGGTGCCCCGTATGCCTGCCCTCGTACCGCCACCCCGGTGTAAAATCGGGCGACCAACCGGTCGCCCCTACGCCTTACCTGCAATCATTTCAGAATTCCCGCCTCTTTCCTGCTTGCCGATCCTGACGGATATCTGTTATATTCATCATGTGAGTTCTGTAACCAATCCACACGACCATGTTTTTCGGCAGACCTTCGGGCAGCCCGAGGTGGCGGCAGGCTATTTCCGTCATAATCTTCCGGAAGAACTGCTGGAGCATATTGATCTGGAAACGCTGGAGCGGATTCCAGATACCTTTGTTGATCCCGAGCTGCACCCTTCGGCATCCGACCTGCTCTACACCGTGGATTACACGCCCGTACAGGGCGGCGAGACAAAAAAACTCCTGCTCTATCTGCTCCTTGAGCACAAGAGCTATGCCGACCCCATGACCGTGTTTCAGGTTCTGCGTTATATGGTGCGTATCTGGGAAGAATACTGTGCAGCACATCCCAAGGCAACAACGCTACCGCCTGTGTATCCGATGATCATCTATCACGGGCCACGACCCTGGCAACATCCGGTGAATTTTCATTCTCTGTTCACGGTTCAGGAACCGGCTCTGCTGTCGCATCTGCCGGAATTTTCTCCGGTGCTTCAGGATTTTTCCCGGCTGGACGACCGGGATATCCGGGGCGGGGTGTCGGCCCGGACTGTGCTGCTGACCCTGAAACATGTTTTTCGTGACGATTTGCCGGAGCGGCTGCCGGAAATACTGGCCCAGGCTCAGGAAATGCTGAAAAATGAAAACGGACGCGAGATTATATTCACCCTGCTCTATTATCTCACCGAGGGCACGGGCAAACTGGACGAAGAAACACTTGAAACAGTTCTGGAAGATTCTGTTCACGGAGGTGGTATCATGCAGTCTTTTTTAAAGAAATATTATGATCAGGGGCTTGAAAAGGGTATGCAGCAGGGTGTGCAGCAAGGAATGCAGCAGGGAGAACAGCTACTCCTTTCACGTCAGCTAAGGAAACGCTTCGGAGACCTCCCTGAATGGGCAGAGCAGATGCTGAAAGAGGCGTCAGGCAGGATGCTTGAGGTTTGGTCCGAGCGCATTCTCATCGCTACCACCCTTGAGGATGTCTTTGCCGAATAGCGGGACAGGAGGAGGTTTTGATTTTTGTTTGAAACAAGGCCTCAGTCTTTATGCCTGTGGCCTTGGAGGGGAAGGGGAACCGGCTGTATCAGAGACCGGAGAGCGTTATACAATTTTCAATGTGTTTAATAGGATAATTGCAAGACGATGTGTTGTATTGGCTACATCGCAATAAATATATTCATTGAATATTGTCCAATGCTCTGATTTTTGTATCTCTCTTTGATCGGCAAATATGATAATAGGGACGGATGGTTTTGCCGACTCAAAAAGTTCTTTATATCTAGTATAGTCAGTATCGTAGCCAACGATATAAACAGCATTTTTATTTATCGGTTGCAATATTTTTGTGGACATTGAGATGTCTTTAACTTCTCCAGCTATATTAAATACATTCAAATCAATCAGTTTCTTTCGTTCAGCTTGCAGGTCATGTTTGCCTGATGTTTTCAGAAAGTATACTTCTCTTTTTAGATTTTTTCTAAACCGCCATTGGACTTTTATATACCTTCTGAAATAAAAGAAAAAACCACCTAGTAAAACGGTTGCTATCCAGTGCAGGAGAGCAATGCTCCCCAATGTGCTCCAGATCGTTTGAAAGAAGTTATTCATGTTCTGTTCCTCGTACAGGTGATGATTAATCAGCTTTTAATCTAGCACGTTACCCTTATCTTTTTAAATATAATCCTTTCGGTATAGCCGGGGTTATTCGTCGTCTTTTGTTTTCAGCAATGCCTTTGCTGCGTTCAGTCTCTTTTGCCTGATTTTTTTGTCCAATAATGGGACAGCACGTTCAATGCTCCTCAGTGCCTCCTGTCTATCAGCGACCTCTGCGTCGGGCCACTTATTGTGTTTCAAAATTTTTTTAAGTTGTCCCTGAAGGTCACTCCTGATATTTTTTGCAGCTGGCCCCATCTTGTTGGTAAGATTGTCATGCTGATCTAATAACGTATTGAGTTCATGGGTAAGTTGTTTCTCTGGAGTCAAGCTTGAAAGCCACGCAGCCTCTTTTTCGGCAGCAATTTTTTCCTGCTCTGCTTTTTCATCGGCTACCCGCTGGGCCTCCTTTTTTGCCTCTTCAGCGGCAATTTTATCACGCTCCTCCTTTTCTCGTGCTTCTCTTTCTTTTCGTCGCTCTTCCTCCTCAACAAAATACCCATACCCGGCAGCAACCTTCCCGCCGATACCATCCGCTTCCAGGGCTAACGTGAGAAACTTCATACCCAGTTCCGCCCATTGCTGCGCACCTTCCACGACAAAATAAAAGCTCCCCTGTACCGCTAATTGCTGATTGGGATTAGGTGATTCCATATCAGGATGGGGAGCAATTTCTCCTTGATTTTTATAGTATTCCACTGCATGGACAGTGACGATTTCCGGGGCATAAGGCTTATCTTCGCAACCGCCTTCCTGTTTGGGAATCCACCAGGCATCGTGGAAGATCAGGTAGCCGGTATCGGCTTCAGTTTCCGGGTGTTTGGGATCATTGCAGTCCGGCCCGAACAGAACATTGACGATATCCTGACTCATACCGTATTCACCTTTATCGGCATACTGTTTTGCCTTGGCGCGGGCCAGTCCCTTCAGAGCCGAGCCGGGAATATAGGGCATCCCATACACCGGGTGGCGGCAGACCTGGGTTTCCAGGACATGGGCCATGCCCAAACCGATGAACAGGCGGGTTCCGTCAAGTTGGCCAAACCAGCGGGCGAAGCGATTTTTATCCGCAGTTTTTCCAAGCCAGCGGCGGTAAGCTGCTTTGTAAACATCTGAGACCGGGATGTCGCAGACAATTCTGATGTGATCGCCTATGTCTTCGCCCCGTTCTCCATCTTTTTCAGCATTCCATTCCTCAAATCCCTTATCAAAGAACAGGCCGGGATTGTCCCACTTTTTCCCTTCCTTTATCAACTCAGGAAGGACTTGCCGTCGCATTTTAATCGCCGTCATGGTTTCCTCTGTCCGTTGTTTCTTCTATGGAAGTCCCTGTGGCATCGATCTTTAATACGCTCTCAACAAAGCGTCGGTACCAGAGAGCCACTTCCAGGCAACGACGGGTATGGCGCATGTAGCTTTGCAGATCAGCTCTTGCAAGATCCTTTAGGATGTTAACCTGATCCGGTTCACTGTTTAAGTTTAATGTCGCTAAGATATGGTCAAGAAACAGCCCTTCAGCCGTGTCTCTCGTGTTCTGTCCAGTTTCCGCCTTTGCATGCGCCTTGCCCGCATAAAAAGCAAGGGTCTGCTGGAGGCCATTCTGTCGGATCAAAAAAGGAAAACGATGGACAGCGGTGGCGTAGCTCTTCTTAAACTCTTCTTCTTGTTCCAGGACGTTCTGAACATCTTCCAACGCCTGCAAAGCATCCTGCTGTTGTCGTGTCTGCATGGCTCATTCCCCCTTTTGTCCGGGAATCCAGCGCACCCGGCCCCGACCGACTGTGGCATTACCGCCGATTTGTAACGAGATTGCGGCGTCTTTTCCTTTTCGCCCCTCCAGGTCGGATCTGAAATACTCCATGAGATCAGGAGATTCTTTTTCTTCACCTTCTTCCTTTGGTCTTCGGGAGCGATCACATCCCAGAAGCCCCCACAGCAGGGTCTCGGCGGGTAGATTTTCTTCGTACCACAAAGCACCATCTTCCACTGTCCGAGTACCTTCCTTGAGTTTGATCCTCGCTCGAACCTCAGTGGCGGTTTCAGCCAGAAAGCTGAACACGTTATCTGGGATAATCAGAAAGCGTTTTTGGAAAAAATCTTGCCAGTTATCGTCTGGAGCAGAAGCAGTTGGGAATATGGCCTGGGCAATTTCTCCTGCAATGAGGTCCGCAGATTGCCTGTCTTCAGTCGTCTGAAAATCTAAGTCTTCAAGGAAAACAGATTGTCCGTCGCTTGAACAGAGCTGGCTGCCCGTGGTCACCAGCACCATGGTTTTCCCCTCTGTGTTTGATTTCCCGTCCAGAGAAGGAATTACAGGCAAGTTCGGGCGGTCTTCTTTGACCTGCGTATACACTTCATCCAGATCCCGCTTATATCTCTGCAAAATAAAAGGACAGGTCACCCAGGCAAAGACCCCGTACACCGAGCGCACGGGCAGGCAGAGCAGCTGGGCATCCTGAATGTTCAGGGCACCGGCAAAGATTTTTCGTTCTTCCTCTTTATCATTATCAACCTCTTTGGCATCCGGTCCGAACAGGGTTGTCCATTTCTTTGTTGCTTTGTTATACTCCTGTTCATCTTGTTGAGCCTGTTCAGGAGTGGTTTCTTTAAAATCTGACTCCTCGTCTTTTATGGGCCGCAACTCCTCCCGCAAAACCCCCTTGATCCCGCTGCCCGGCACAATGGGCAGGCCGGTTGATTTTTCCCTGGCAATGGGCAGATCAATAACCCCGACGCCTTGGCCTGTTCCCGCATGGAGGGCGGTGAGGGTATGGATGTAATAGCACATGGTCTTCATTTCTCTTTCTCCTCTGCGGTGTTTGTTTGCTTCTCGTCTTGTTTCCAGATACCCGGCAGAACCAGGCCGTAGCCGTCGTTCCGGTCCTGGGGCAAATCACTGATCGGTCGGAGCCAGAGTTCAGGGAGATGTTCGTGGCCTTGTTCGACTTCAAACCAGTACACAGCCCCGGCAGGCACCATCCGACGGACAGCGCGGGCAGCACCTGATCCTTTTTTTTCCGGTTTATCTCCGGGTTGAGGATTTCTCACCAGATCCCAGCCGGAAACCGGCTCCCAGCGCGGAGTGATAAAGGCCCGTAGGCGAAGGCGGATACGGGGTTCCGAATCTTTAGCAAAGCCCGGAGGACAGCCTGTCATATCATCTTGGATCCAGCCTGGTCGCCAACCATTGGCGAACAGGGCCGGAGTGGCAAGGATGAGGCGGATGCCTCGGATTTCTTTATCCTGCTCCAGTTTGCCCAGCGCAGAGGTCAGTGCTTCCGGGATTCCCGGCCAAGCTTCCGGTCGTCGTTCAACCCGGGCAATTCGTCCTTCTCCACCGAGGCGGCGAAAAAATTCTGGTATGTCTTTCAGATTATCATCCGGTAGCCGGGCAAGAAGTCCGTATTGCTCTGTATTCCATCCATCTTTTTCTTCTCGTTGTCTGGGGGAAAAAGAAAGGTTGTTGGTTTGAAAGAGTTGGCCGGTTGCAGCGGCCAGGGTTTCTGATTCCAGCTGGACATGGGTGCGCAGTTCCTGCTCGGGGCCGGACCAACCCAGACTTTCAGGGGTAATATCCTTGAGTTTATGGTTATTCAATAACCAGTCAGTGAGCCGAGCTTGGCACCACCATCTGGCATTGTCTTTATTTTTATATGGTTTACCCGTAAGTTCCTTTTCCGGGTAGATTGGCAGCAATCCTTCAGGCAGGTCGGCCCAGGTGTCGGTCCCGGCATATTCAGGGGTGAGTTGCAGGACTTCAGTTTCTCTATTATTCCTTTCCCGGCCTTCCTTCTTGCTATCCTTCCGCATATAGACAGCATCTTCCGGTTTGGGAAAGAGCGGCTCTGCCCCGTCTTGGGTAATCAGGGCGGCCAGCGGGCCATGTACCGGGATATTTTTCAGTGTATGGCCGTCTTTGCTGAAATCCATATTATCTGCATCGCCGATGGCGGTGCGACAGGCCCCGGCAATGGTCGAGGGCAGAGGGAAATCCAGAGAAACCGGGTCACCTGCCTGATCAAAGGGTCTGCCGGTGCGGAAGACCAAGGGGGATTTGGGTTCAAAAAGATAGGCGGTGCTGCTTTTTGTTTCGTTGCTCATTCTCTTTCCTCCCCGTGTGCGCCCAGCCAACGGGCGATGAGATGTTCTTTATACACGGACTCAATATCAAAATTTTTCTGCCCGGCATGGGCAAGGACTGCCTTTGTGGTTGTTTTTTTTAATTTTTTCTCCCCCGCCGCCCTGATTTTTGCGTTTTAAAATTCGATCGAGTTCCAGTTTGGCAATCTTTTTTGCCTCCTCGTCACTCATCCCTTTGACCAAGCGGGCCGTTTCCCGTAACTCATAACCAAAGCCAGCTGGTAGGTCTTCATCTCGGTACAAATCAGCAAGGTCATGTAGCTCTTCTACCGGACTTCTCTGTTCGTTCTGTTCAATATCATCTTGTTTTTTGGATGGTTCTCTTTCCCATTTTGCCCGGAAGCTCATATCTGCCCCGGAGCGGGGGGCAACAATAATCGCCAAGGCGTTGCGGGGATCATCTGTGTCTGAACCTTTTGCCAAATCCTCTGCCCGATGAACCAGTTTGCGCACCCGACCCACAGGTGCCTGCATGTGAGCGATGACAATGCCGACGCTGAAGGTGGGAGCATCTTTCTCTAATTCACCGGCAATGCCCTCTAATGTTGTCGTAAAGGCTTTGCGTAGTTCGTCAGCCAGCAGGAGCACGGTGTCCAGGGGGGCCATGAGCAGGACATCATCACCGCCTGCGTAGATGCAATGGGCACAATAATCTCTTGCGATTTTTGGTACGAATTGGGCAAATGCGGACAGGCATTGTGAGATTTCTTTATGATGACCTTTGTCCTGTGCAGCTTTAATCAGGCGACCCATGTGGTCACCGTCTGCCAGGAGCAGGGCATAGTATGGGCAGGGTTGGCGATATTCTTTCCATGCCTTTTTAAGGACTTCACTTTTACGTAGCTCTGATAAAATCCTCTGAACAGAGGAGCGTTGCGGGAATTCTTTGTCGTGTTTTACCTTGGCGATCACCGCATCCAGAACACTCCGGTAGAGCAGGCCCGCATCAAAAGGCATATCGCCGTATATTCCTTGGTTGCCCTGAACCTTGGTCATCAGGCCGGTATCAAGCAGAATCTTTTCATATTCACGACTCTCCAGCTTGTCCTGAATTTTTTCCAAGTCGGCCAGCCCATTTTCAGCTTCTTTAATCTTCCGTATCCACGGATCAATAGCAATGCGGGTGGTGGGAGTAAATTGGAGGGAGGAGCGACCAGAATTTTTTTCATCATTTGGATCGCCACCAGCTAATCGCTTGACCAGCCCCAGCACATCCAGCTGCTCGCCTTCGCCCATGCGCAGTTTGCGCCGGATTTTTTTGTCCAGGCCTTCCGGCAACACGGTTTCCCGCCGTCCGTCCAGAGAGGATTTGGGCAGACCGTACAGCCCTGCTTCATTGGGTGCTTGTGCAGATTGACGGAAATCACGGCTGTTCTTGCGGGCTGAATTGAGTTGGCTGAGACGTTGCCATGCCTCCGGGTACGTTCCGTTGATGCGGGCGGCTGTGCCGTAAAGTTCAAGGAGGTCTTCAGGTTTGGCCTGTATCTCCCAGATTTCATCACGCAAGGTGATCTTCTGCTCATCCGGCTTTTTGTCTCTGTTGATGATCCTTTCTGCCTCTTTCTTTGCCTTTTGGATAAACTCTTCCAATAACCATTTCCTGGCGGCATTTTTTCCGGTGTTGATGACATCTTTTACAGTATCTTCATCTCCTGAAACCTGAGCCACAATCCGGTTGGCGACGTTGATCTCTACTGGTTTGAGCTTGTCGCTCTCTTCTTCAGCAGGAAAAATCAGTTCGGTGTGTATGTTTTGTTGATTGTAGTCATTGATGGCGATGGCAGCGGCTTTGCTCACTTCCGAGAGCATGTGGGAGCCGAACCAGAGGTCGCGGGTGCGGAGGGCGGCGGAGATGAAGTCCTGGACCGGGCCTATGGAGAGGCTGATGAGCCAGATTTCCTGGTTGCTCATGGCTTTTTGCCTCCGTTTTCAAAGAAGGTCATGAAGGCGGTGAGGGCGTCGGTGCCGTCATTGTCTCTGATTGGATCTACGAGTGTCGCCTTGCTTGCTTTCCACCAGTTTTTCGACCACTTCGCAGGTGGTCCTGATATATATATTTCACCTTTTTTGAGAGCCAATGTCATTGCTTTAATATGATCTTGATTTTTCATCAACAACGCAGCGGGTACATACCGGGTGATTCCGTTTTCTCGTACCGGATAAGCTGTCAAAATTAATGGACTGGCCAAGCGTTCAAGGTTTGGATCAGCTGGAACTAGATGAGTTGTTTCGGGATCGTTCTTCTTTTCATCTCTGGATTGAGTATCTTTGGGGCTAAATTTGAATTCAATAGGTAGACCAAAAGCGGCTCTCGGGAAAGCAGGCATTGCTTTATGCGTTGGCTTATGTGTAAAAGGTCTACCTTTATGATATCCTTTAAAATAACTGTTGGTTATTTTTCGGATGCTGTCCGGTTCCGGCCATTTTGATCTGCCGAACCTGTTATTTCTTCCATGATTACGAGCTATATTTGGTGCTTGGCGGAATTTATAAAGGATATCAATCGCTCGCTTCCAAGACGGAATGGGGTTCCTTGGAGTCTCTCCTTTCGGAAAAACTAATTCGCAGCCTACAGCTTTTGCTTCTTTTCTGGTTACAGGAGGAAGATTTCCAAGTTCATTAGTGCAGTATACACTGCCGCAGCCGCGACGAGTACGTGCCCCTATGCCGCCAAATGTTACCCACCAGCGCAATGCGCATTTGATCTCTTTTCTTTTGTTGTTATCTAAAATGCGTAGCTGCAAATTAAAGGTCATTCTTTCTCGTATCAATTTTTTAGGATGGTCTTCATCCGCCTCCTTACGTGCTGGGAAGAGTGCGTAGCCAGCTTCTTTCTCATCATAATATTTAATGTTTTTGTTCTGGATGTCGCAAATTTTAATCCGCACCTTACTGCTATGATCTTCCCCATCCTCAGCCATACCACCCCAAATATCGCGCTCATCCCGAAATAGCCTTTTCTGCTCTTTGCGATCTGTGAGATCTCGGTTGGCACTCTCCAAAAATCTCCACCAATACCGCAACTGCCCCCGAATAGCCGAGGCCCGGATCGGCATCTTCGTGTCCGGCTCACCAGCCTTGACCCCGCCACCGAATATTGGGGTAATGACCTCAATTTTGTATTTATGCCATTTTTTCTCTTCCTGCTTTGCAGCCTGTTGATCAAGATCTTGTAAGGTTTGCTCCAGACTGAATTGTGGTTTCAGCTGTGCAATTTTATCCTTTGGGTCACGCAATCTCATAGTCCTGCTCCTTGAAGATGAAGGATGCCTGTTGCTATTTATATAAATTCTCTCATATCTAACTCTACGGGGCGAAATGTCAAGAGAATTCTTGGGTACATCTTGACAAGGCAGTATCAGGTTGCTACTCTCTGAATCAGGTCGCCTGGAAGACAGGGAGGTTACCAAGAAAAGAGCAGAGGCTCGAAAATGAAAAAACAGGATCAGCAGGGAAATTATTAAAAAACTGAAAAAGGACGGCTGGATTCTGCATCATACCAAGGGCGACCATCATCAGTTCAAACACCCTGTCAAATGCGGGAAAGTCACTGTTCCGCATCCGAAAAAGGATTTTCCTGTCGGAACGTTACGAAATATTTACCGGCAGGCGGGCTGGGATTGGAGGTAAGTTATGAACTACCCGGTTGCAATTCATAAAGATGAGGACTCCGGTTACGGGGTGACGTTTCCCGACATCCCCGGCTGCTTTTCCGCAGGCGATTCTATCGAAGAAGCTCTTGCTATGGCACGGGAGGCTGCGGAATGCCATATCGAAGGTCTGTTGTTGGATGCAGAGCCGATTCCCGTGGCTCGTCCCGTGGAAGATCATCGGAACAACAAGGAGTACCAGGATGCTCTCTGGGCCTTGATTGACATCGACCTCAGCAAACTCTCCCTGAAGTCGAAACGGATCAACATATCAATTCCAGAAAGACTGTTGAATGTTGTGGATCATTTTGCCGGAAAGCACGGAGAAACCCGCTCAGGGCTGCTGGCTCAGGCCGTGACCGAATACATGGCCGCTCGTCAATAAACACTCGTCCCTCCCCTCCGAGGTGGGAGAACAAAAATCCAACATGCAAAACTGCACACCCAATCTCCTCCTTGCTTCCGGGTGCTTAAGGATTGCGCTGCCCAATCCGAGCTTATCAGCATTAATCTGCGCCCGCATACAACCACCTGCTGGTCAGCTCGACCGGGCAAGGTGGTCGAGTTCAGGGGGTTTCTGGGAACGGTGGATTTTGCCCCCACGGAACCTGAGCTGTTCTGGCCTTTTCTTTTGCTCGGACAGCGGTTGCATATCGGTAAGCAGGCCAGTAAGGGGTTTGGGCGGTATCAGTTGTTGAGCCGGTGATAGCCCTTCCCGCAACCCTGCGACCCAGGCGTTTCTTCACAAAACCGGGTACCATAACGGCGAAATTGCAACCCACCGATTCACCACGTACCCGGAGCCCGAACCATGCTGCAACCCCACGAATATCCCCGCCGCATCCTCCTTGCCGTCATCGGCATGACTCCACAAATCCTTACGGAAACCCTGTACAAACTGGCCGTGGACAGCAGCCCGGCCTTTGTGCCCACGGAAGTCCACCTGATCAGCACGGCCCAGGGTGCGAACTCTGCCCGGAACGCCCTGCTCGGGGTTGGAGGCGACAAAGGGGAATTTCATCGTTTTTGTGAGGATTACTGTCTGGAAGGTATCTGCTTTGCATCCGACCATGTTCATACAATAGCAGGCCCGGACGGTCCTTTTGTCGATGATACTGAATCGGCGGAGCATAACACCATGACAGCGGATTTTATCACCGAGCAGGTCAGACACTTTACTGAAGACAATCAAGCTGCGCTCCACCTTTCCCTGGCCGGAGGTCGTAAAACCATGTCCTATTATGCGGGCTATGCCCTGAGCCTGTACGGACGGATGCAGGACCGCCTTTCCCATGTCCTGGTGGCGAAACCCTTTCAGGAAAACAAGGATTTTTTCTACCCTCCGCCCCGACCGCAACGCATTGCGGTCAACAATACCTGGTACTCCACTGAAGAGTCCCGGATTATCCTCTCCGATATTCCCTTTGTCCGGATGCGGTATCAGATCCCGGAGGCCCTGCTTACAGGCAGTGCCGGATTTCAGGAAACCGTGGAAACCATCCAGCGTTTTTCCAGCCCTGAAACCATAGAAATTGATATTCGTTGCAAGCAGGTACGATTGAATGCTCTGAAGGTGCGCATGGGGGATGCAGATCTGGCACTTTATCTCTGGATGTGCCAACGCCGTAAAAACGGAGAACCGCCCTTTATCCCGGATGAAGATGCCTTTGTTGATGAGTATATTGCTGTTTATAGCAAAATTGTCGGAGAATGGAGCGGTAGGATCGACCGGGTGGAGGAGGTGGCCCGGGGTCGGGATGCTGCTCAGCAGAAAGAGTGGTTTCTTCAGCGGAAATCCAAGCTGAAAAAGGCTGTTGTGTCAGTGCTCGGGGAACGGGCGGCCCGTCCTTTTCTTATTCAGACCGTGGAGGTTGACGGGCAGGCAGGTTATCTTGTTGAAATGGAACCAAGGGATATATTAATCAGCTGACTTGTGGCCTTGTCATTGCTGTCTGTGTTTTTTTTCGTGTTATCTCTTCGTAATGGTGTTATATTGCCTTTTGTTGACATGAGTTAATTTCAGGGGAGGATGAAAATATTCCGGGTGTATTTTTGGAGAAAACCGGTCAGACATCAATTTTTTTGGTGCTGAAAATTTTTATTGTCATAATCTATCATGATTGAAAAATCATATTTATTGCTTTGAATTTTCAGGAGAAAATTTTTAAAAAATGATTAGAAATACAACTTTTGATACTGACTATGACAAAGTGGTCACGATGTTGCGCATCTCTTTGTGTAGGCGTTTATAATGACGGTTCAAATTTCACAACTTTCAAAATCCGATTCCATGTCACTTTTTTACTTGCTTAATTCGCTGAATCTATTATTGTTAAAAGCAAGGCTGCTGTCGTAGCACCTACCCTATGAAGAGGGTATTAAGACGGAATTTTATTTTCTGAAAAACAAAAAGAACACACTGTCGTAGCACCTACCCTATGAAGAGGGTATTAAGACCCTCCCTTGAGACAATTTAATAACTAACTCTAGTCGTAGCACCTACCCTATGAAGAGGGTATTAAGACATAGCTTGTTCTTCTGTAAATCCACATATCATCGTCGTAGCTACCCTATGAAGAGGGTATTAAGACCCCCTCGGCAATAAAGCCTCAGAAAAATTAACTGTGATGTCGTAGCACCTACCCTATGAAGAGGGTATTAAGACTATAAAAAAAGATCCTCTAAAAGTTATTGCTAGTCGTAGCACCTACCCTATGAAGAGGGTGTTAAGACCCATAAGGGCGACCGCCGGTCGCCCCTACGCCACACCCACAATCATTTCAAAACGCCCACCTTCTCCGCAGTTGCCAAAATAAGCGAACATCGGTTATATTCCTCGTATGAGCACGGTAACTTCTCAGCAGTGCTTCAGGATTTTTCCCAGCTGGACGACCGGGATATCCGGGGCGGGGTGTCGGCACGGACTGTGCTCATCCGCAATCGTTTCGAAATTTCTGCCTTTTCCATAGTTGCCAAACCCACCTGAAATCGGTACAATATGTACGTAACATTTTTCAATGTCCATTTAACGGGCTGTGGTTATTTCATGAGAGGGCCTATGGAAAAGAACAATATTTTGCAACTGTTGAAAAAGAAAAAGCCGCATATTGAGCACCGGTTTTCGGTGAACAGTATTGGACTGTTTGGCTCATGCGCTCGTAATAGCATGCATAGTAGAAGTGATATAGATATCCTGGTTTCTTTCTCTGAACCATCCTTTGATCACTACATGGATCTGAAATTTTACCTGGAAGACCTCTTTGGCTGGCCAGTTGATCTGGTTATGCAGCAAACCGTAAAAAGACGTTTACAAAAGGTTATTCAGCAGGACACGCTGTATGTATAGAGACTGGAAAGTCTATATTGAAGATATTATTACTGCTATTGAAAAGATAGAAAGATACACCTGTACTCAGAACCAGGAACTTTTTCTAAACAATGAAGAGAAACAGGATGCTGTTATCCGAAATCTTGAAATTATCGGTGAAGCTGCCGGTAAGGTGCCCGATTCAATCCGGGAAAAGGCCCCTGAAGTGGAATGGAGGAAAATTATCGGATTGCGCAATATCCTGATCCATGAATATTTTGGTGTGAGTATTCCTATGGTGTGGGATATTGTGCAAAGCAAGCTTCGACCTTTGAAGGTTTCCTGTCAAAAACTCCTGATTAATGAATCTTGAACACCTCTTTACCATGCTGAATATATCGCTGTTTTAAATAGTTCTGCTGCCGAAAACCTGCCCTGTGAAGAGGGTGGCGTAATGTAGGGGCGACCGGTGGTCGCCCTTTTTTGTTTCAGCTCCTCTCCTCTTATTGCACTCTTATTTCATCCCGCAACCTTGCCGGACAGGCAGGGACGAATACAGAGGGGTGCCCTGGCAGCTCCCGCCTCGACCGTCTGAAAAACAGCATAGGTTTTGCCTTTCAAAATACATGTATTTTGACTTGTGGAATACCTGTATTTCGTGAATCAAAATATAGGTATTTTGATATACAGAATATGGGTATTCGTGATTCACGAAAATACAAAAACTCGTAGATTTCGGGTGAGCGGAGCGAATCCCGACATATTGTAGCCAGGCCGGGGTAACACCCCGGACGAAGCTCACCCGCAATTCTTTCCGCCCCCCTCTCTACGCCATTGCCAAAACCGGCGCATATCGGTTATATTGACGGCATGAGCACGGTAACCAATCCCCACGATCATGTTTTTCGGCAGACCTTCGGGCAACCCGAGCTGCACCCTTCGGCATCCGACCTGCTGTGAGTTTTGCGGTATTGCGTTTTTCCTGTTCCCGGCTATGATCCTCTCCGTCCTTTAATTGACACTATGAAACGACGAGTTCTCTACAGCGAGGCCAACTATCCCGTTATTGTGCGCAACAGGGGATATTTTGTCGATAAGACCCAGTACCTCGAACGGTTGGAGACCGTGGCCAATCCGGTTTTTCTCCGTCCCCGGCGTTTCGGCAAGACTCTGCTTTGTTCCATCCTGCGCCATTATTACGATCTGAATACTGCGGATGAGTTTGAGGAGCTGTTCGGTCATACCTGGATAGGAAGGCACCCGACCGGCAATCAGAACAGCTGTATCATTCTGTCACTGAACTTCTCTCTGGTTGAGCTGGGCAGAGATATCCGAAGGATTGAACGGAATTTCCAGCAGTACTGCAACGGTGAGCTTGCTGATCTGCGGGATTTTTATCCTTCCCTGCTGGCGGAGCAGCCGGAAGTCATTATGGATGCTCCGGTGGCGGAAAACCTGACCAAGATACTGCGCTATCTGAAAAAGAATCGTTTGCCGCCCCTGTACATCATTATTGACGAATACGACAATTTCGCCAATCAGCTGGTGGTTGCCCATCAGGATCGGCTCTATCGGGAGCTGACTGCGGATGACGGCTTTATGAAGACCTTTTTCAAGGCCATGAAGGCGGGCCGGGAAAACAGCACCATCCGTAATATCTTCATCACCGGGGTGCTGCCCATCACCATGGATGATATGGCCTCTGGCTTTAATGTGGCCAACTTCATCACCCTGCATCCTCGATTCGAGCATATGCTGGGCTTTACCCAGGCGGAACTGGACGAGCTCCTGGATGCGGTCTATCAGGATTACGAGATTGATCCTGCCACCCGCAAAGAAGTCGGGGCGGTGATGAAAAATCAGTACAATGGTTATTCCTTTGTTCAGATGGGCGGAGAGGGTGTTTATAACTCCACCTCGGTGATGTATTTTCTCAACTGGTTTCAGGATTATCAGACCATTCCCAAACACCTGACCGACCTGAACCTGAAGACCGACATCTCCTGGGTCCGCCGCCTGACCGCCTCCAATCCGCGACTGACCGAAGAATTTGTCAACCGGCTGGCTGTCCATGGCACTATCCGCTATGATGATGTGATGCTGGTGGAGAAGTTCAACATGCACCAGTTTTTTGAAAAGGGCTTTTTCCCGATCTCGTTTTTTTATCTGGGTATGCTGACCCGAAAGGACGAGTATTTTCTGCAGCTGCCCAATCTGAACATGCGGCGGATATTCACCGAGTATTTCAACGAGATTCACCGGATTGACGTATCCACACGCTACACCGAATTCATGCAGGCCTTTTCCGATAACCCGGAACTGGAGCCGCTCTTTGCGGGGTACTGGCAGGAGTATGTCTCCCAGTTGCCCGAGGCGATCTTTCAGCAGGTCAACGAGAATTTCTACCGCACCACCTTTTACGAGCTGTGCAGCCGTTATCTGTCGCGCTGGTTCACCTGGCATGTGGAGCGTTCCTATCCGCAGGGGCGGAGCGACCTGGAGTTTGTGGGCAAGTATAACGAGATCTATGCCGGTCTGCGCTGGGTGATTGAGTTCAAGTATGTTTCCAATGCGGAACTGGGGCGATTGAAGACAGGCATTGCCGATTTTCAGCTCCGACCCGAGGATACGGAGCAGATAGCGGGGTATGCGGAAGGATTGCGGGAGGAATATCCAGAGGCGCGTATCTCCCTGTTCGTGATCTACTGCTTCGGTAATCAGGGGTTTTCTGTATTTCAGGTACCGTAGGGGCGAATCCCTGTGTTCGCCCGTAATGATCACTCTGATTTTTCAGGCAGGCTCAGGGGCCTGCCCCTGCAAATCCTACTCATCTGAAAACCTCTGACATGAAAGACTGCACCCCCAACCTCATCATCGCTGAATACCGCTTCACCTTTACGGCCCGTGATCATCTCACCCTGCCGCTTTTTTCCGACCCGCTCCGTCGCAGTGTGTTCGGACTGGCCCTGCATCAGCAGAGCTGTATTACCCCGGATGCTGATTGCGCCGACTGCATGCTCGGACATCAATGCGATTTTGCTTTTTTCATCAAAGGGCTGAGACCGCCGGAAGCCAGGATGATGCGCAAGGTGGGTACAGTGCCGCTGCCCCATATCTTTCACAGTGACCAATGCGGTGCGGCGAGCATTGCTCCGGGTGGGTTATTTACTCACGGATTGGTGTTGGCCGGTGCAGCCTGCAAACGCCTGTCTGCGGTGATCCGGGCTATGGAAAAATCAGGGCAGCTGGGCTTTGGTTCGGATCGGGCAAAGGCGGAGTTGATCCAGGTCAGTCAGGTTTTGCCTGGTAGTCAGCGGCTGCTCCGGGACCGGCAGGGGGAGGTTCAGGAGGGTGTTATGGAGCCAATGCCGGTGCCGCCTGCACCTGCTGCTCTGCGCCTCCAGTTTGTTACGCCCTACCTGCCTTCGGATACATCCTTTCGGCCAGAGACCCTTGAGATCAGTCGCCTGCTCATGGCTGTGATCCGGCGTGTCTCTCTGCTTCAGTATTTTTATATGGGTTGTCCCCTGGAGGCCGACTTCCGGGCACTCAAGGAATGTGCTGCCCAGTCCGAGGTCATTGGTATTGCGCTGCGTTTGCACAAAACCACCTGCTGGTCAGCACGACAAGGCAGGGCGGTGGAGTTCAGGGGCTTTCTCGGGACAGTGGATTTTACGCCTGCGGAACCGGAGCTGTTCTGGCCTTTTCTCTATCTCGGCCAGTGGCTGCATATCGGAAAACAGGCCAGTAAGGGGTTTGGGCGGTATCAGTTGCTGGAAAGGTGATTTTCGGCTGTTTCAGTGCCCTGATTCATCAGATCAATATACGCAGTATAGCTGTACAGCCGGTTGCGCTGCTGCCCGCTGATTTCCGTGACCACACCCAGCTGTTCCAGGCGCAGCAGGACAGAATTGACCGTTGCCGGTGACAGGGCGGTTTTTTCTGCCAGCTGTCCGGACGAGACGATGGGCTGTTCCAGGAGCACCTGCTGTATCCGTAAAGCGGATCCCGCTGTCCTGCCAAGCGCATTGATCCGCTGTCGATCCGTTTCAGCAAGTTGGGCCAGATTGCGGGCCGTCTCCACAGCCAGACCAGCTGTTGCAATGATCGCATCGGCAAAGAATTCCAACCAGCTTTCCCAATCTCCGGTCAGGCGAACATGATTTAGCAGGCTATAATACTGCTGTCGGTGGCTTTTGAAATACAGACTGAGATAGAGCAGAGGCTCGTGCAGTATCCCTTCCGAGGAGAGCAGCAGGGTGATCAGCAAACGGCCCAGCCTGCCGTTGCCGTCCAGGAAGGGATGAATAGTTTCAAACTGGACATGGGCCAGAGCCGCCTTAACCAGGGATGGTGTTTTTTCCGGTTGATCATGGAGGAAATATTCCAGTGCGCCCATGCATTGTATGAGTCGGTCAGCAGGGGGCGGGACAAAACAGGCATTTCCTGGCCTGGTTCCGCCGATCCAGTTTTGACTGCGTCGGAATTCTCCCGGTGTTTGCTGACTTCCTCTCCCCTTGCTCAGCAGGACGGCATGCATCTCTTTAAGCAGACGGAGCGAGAGGGGAAAACCTTCTTCTATCCTGAGCAGCCCGTGCTGCAGGGCTGCCACGTAATTGCTCACCTCTTGTACGTCATTCAGGGGGACGCCCGGCTGTCGATTGACTTCATGCAGAAGAAGGTCGGAAAGGGAGGATTGGGTTCCCTCAATCTGCGACGAAAGTACAGCCTCTTTGCGCACGTACATATAGAGGAACAAACCGGTGTCCGGGACCAGCACGGAAACAGCGTCCAGACGGCCCAGGGCCACCAGGGCGCGGTCGAACTTGTCGCGCAGCTCTGCATTCCAGACCAGAGGCGGGTCTGGCGGCAGTGGCGCTGGAATAAAGGCCTGGACTGCTTCTCCCACCGTGCTTACGGTGGTGTAACTCCCTTGCAGATCGCGTTTCATCGTTTTTTGTTGTCCCACCCCGAGGGGCGGATGGAAGGTTATTTTATTTTTTGAAATAAGCAGTGTTGTTATTTTAAGTTCAGCTTCATTTTAAAATAACGTTTTTTGAGCGGGTGAGCTACGATTTTTTGCTGGTACCCAAGCTCTGCTTGGGTACTTTGAATACAGAAGCTCCGGCTTCGGAAAATGAAGCGGAGCTTCGGAAAAAGCGGTTCCCAAGCCGGAGCTTGGGAACCAGACAAAAAAGCGGCTACTGCTGGTAAGCAGCGGTCGCAAGACGTTATTTGAATAATTAGTTCGCGTGCAGCCACGAAACATGAGCAGAGGGATTATGAAGAAAACAGCTAATCATTCAGAGAGTGACGACCTGAAACCTGAATATAACTTCGATTACAGCAAGGCACGCCCCAATCGGTTTGCCGAACGGGTTACCGAGGATAACGTGGTGGTTGTGCTTGACTCGGATGTGGCTCAAGTCTTTTCTTCTGCCGAGGACGTAAACGCTGTCCTGCGTGCGCTCATTCAAAATATGCCTAAAATTTCCTCCCCGGCGGCAAAGGCATCTTAACAGTTGGAACACCTACCCTATGAAGAGGGTATTAAGACAAGGGGCGGATCTATGTGTCCGCCCCTTCCTGTTTCCACTGCGAGAGTGTGAACATGCAGAATACTCAGGGTGTTACCCTGAGCTGAAGAGATATAGCCCCTTCGGGGCAATGCCCTGAAAGGGCAATATGTAGCCAGGCCGGGGTAACACCCCGGACGAAGCAGAGTCTCACCCGCAATTCTTTCAGCCCCCCTCCCTACGCCATTGCCAAAACCGGCGCATATCGGTTATATTGACGGCATGAGCACGGTAACCAATCCCCACGACCATGTTTTTCGGCAGACCTTCGGGCAGCCCGAGGTGGCGGCAGGCTATTTCCGTCATAATCTTCCGGAAGAACTGCTGGAGCATATTGATCTGGAAACGCTGGAGCGGATTCCAGATACCTTTGTTGATCCCGAGCTGCACCCTTCGGCATCCGACCTGCTCTACACCGTGGATTACACGCCCGTACAGGGCGGCGAGACAAAAAAACTCCTGCTCTATCTGCTCCTTGAGCACAAGAGCTATGCCGACCCCATGACCGTGTTTCAGGTTCTGCGTTATATGGTGCGTATCTGGGAAGAATACTGTGCAGCACATCCCAAGGCAACAACGCTACCGCCTGTGTATCCGATGATCATCTATCACGGGCCACGACCCTGGCAACATCCGGTGAATTTTCATTCTCTGTTCACGGTTCAGGAACCGGCTCTGCTGTCGCGTCTGCCGGAATTCGCTCCGGTGCTTCAGGATTTTTCCCGGCTGGACGACCGGGATATTCGGGGCGGAGTTTCGGCCCGGACTGTGCTACTGACACTGAAACATGTTTTTCGTGACGATTT